>JAHIVS010000087.1 GCA_018816605.1 Pseudomonadota bacterium | reverse complement strand
GGAAATGGACCTGCCCGAACCCAGCAAAAAGGACATATTCGACATCTTTGATTCCCCGGAGGACCCGTCCCATGACCTGCTGGAAACAAGCCAAATTGATATGGAGGACCTGTCTGACCTGATTGAACACGGCAATGAGCCGGAGATTGATGATCTGTCGACACTTCTGGATGATCCCAAACCGCAGCCCGATGATCTGGACGATCTGTCCAGTTTGATAGAGATGGTTTCAACCCAGACGCCCTCTAAAACAGATGCACTGACAGTCCCAAAGTTAGATGATCTGTCAGTGTTGATCCAAGCGTCACCTGAATTTCAAAACCCAGAGGGATTGGACGATCTGTCCCTGCTGATTGAGCCCGTGCCACCAATGGCACCGGACTCTGGTGCAATGGACAATCTGTCTTTATTGATAGCGCCTGAAGCGACAGCCCCGGATGCTCAAACACCAATGGACGATCTTTACGCATTGATTGACGATAAACAGGAAGCATCTGAATCGGAAACACCCATGGATGATCTGAACGCCCTAATCGGCCAGGCACCTTCCTTGAAGCCGGATATTACGCCGGAAGAAAACCTTAAAGAATACAAGGCTGTTGTCATGAAAACCATTTTACGCCTGAAAACAGATGGGTTGAGTGCTGAAGAATCCACACGCCGCCTGAACCAGGATGGGGTTCAGACCATATCCGGCAAGGCCCAATGGAGTGAAAAGGCAATTTTACAAATATACAAGTTTATTGATTCTGTGAAATAACAGCCCTTATTTTGCACCTGCTTTGATTGCAAATTGTGTGTTCACAAATTTATCCAGGTCAATGAGACTTGTCATGATCTTCATTTCATCCATCATATATTTCTGGATCGTTTCAAGATCTTTTATGACGGGGAACAACTCACCGGTTGTAATCCGGTCCGGCGGGGTGGTTAACACTTTTCGGATCACTTCTTTATCCTGGGATAAAAAATCGCCCCCGATGACAGAGGCAGGTTCCGGCTGAGCATCAATGGCAAGCCCGGATTTCACAAAACTGTTGCAGATTTCCTGGATCGCTTCCGGATGTTTTTCTATGATCTCCGATCGCATGACAAAAACACAACAGGGATGACCCGGCCACAGATCTTTCGACAGGTAGAATTCTTCGCCATGCCCCTGGGCAATTACAATGGATCCAAAGGGTTCGGCAACAATAAAGCCGCCGATTTCACCCTCTTCGTCATATTCAATGGCTTCGGGCATCTGGAAGGGAGCCACAACTTCTAGGGTCACATCAATCCCTTTTTCTGTGGAGCGGCCCGGCTTCAGACCTTTTTCCGAAAGGAGCTTGTGAAACAGCATATTATGGATGGACAATTGATAGGGAATCAGGACGGTTTTTCCGGCAAAATCTTCAATTTTTTGGATATCGGCTTTTTTGCTCTTTACAAGAATACTCCCGGATTTATGGGCAAAAAGAAGTAATTTTAAGTCCACTCCGGATTTAAATAAATCCATGGCAGTCGGTGCAAGGATCAAGGCCCCATCAAGCGATTTTACAGAAAGTGCGTCTGCAACCTCATTCCACCCGTTTTTTACCACAGGGTGTAGTGTGCAGTGCTCAAATTTTTCCATTCCTTTTTTCAATTTGAGATCACTAACGCCAAGGATAAGATGGTCTGTTATTTTTAAATAGCCAATCTTTATTGCAGGTTTTTCCGCCATCGAGATACCTCCGGATAATAAGCGTATGTAAACACAACTCTCTTCTATTTATGCGCAACTTTGTTTTAAAGTCAATAACAAATGCCCGTTGGGCCAGACGCTAATTTTGTATGCCTTGCGAGGCTAAAATGTTGCACACTTTCCCTATAAAGTAAAGCAATAGTTTGTAAAACCGCCTGTCCCAATGAATTTGGAACTCACCGAAAAAACTGACCGATTATTACTCGAATTCAAAACTCCAAAAACCACTTTCAAAGGGCCTTCAAAAGGTAGTGGGCCAGGGCAAAATCCTGTTGGGTTGTCAGTTTAATATTGTACAAAGAGCCTGGGGCCACAGAAACGCAAACCCCAGCATGCTCCATAATGGACGCATCATCGGTTCCGCTGAATGACGTGACCCTGGCATGCTCAAATGCAGTTAAAACAAGATCCAGTCGAAAAACCTGGGGGGTTTGGGCCTGGAAGAGCAAATCCCTGTCAAGGGTATGTAAAATCCACTCCTTGTCAACAACCTTCTTTACGGTATCTGTAATCTTTACGACAGGGATACAGGCTCCGGTTATAACGGCCTTGGAAATACAGTCATCCATTAAGCGCTTATCGACAAAGGGCCTGACCCCATCATGTATCAGAACGATGGTTTTATCAAACGCCCCTGATAATTTTCCGGCTTTTATCAAACCATTAAAAACGGATTCCTGGCGGGTTGAGCCGCCATTTGTGTAATGGATGGGTGTTTTAAACTCATAGGGCATCACAAGAAGATCCCGGCAATAAACCCTATCCTCTGACGGAAGCACCAGAACAATATCATCAATTTTTCCATGGGAGTCAAAGGCAGTGATCGTTCTGCTCAAAACGGGGATCTTGTCCAGTTCCATGTATTGCTTTTTTTCCAGGGAATGCATGCGCAATCCCTTGCCGGCCGCAACAATGATGGCAATATTTCTAAAGCGAGGCATGTTCAGCTCAAATAAGACAATTCTTTGGGCAAAGGAATTCCTTTGCCCATATGATCTTCACCATAGTTGACACTTGCCAGGATAACAAGATCATCCAATGCCCTTGAATCACCTGTAAAGGCGACGATCTCGATTTCTTCTTTTTTAATCTTGCCCCCGGCCCATTGTATATCCAAAACAGAGGAGGCATCAAAAAAATCTTCTCCCACTTGCAGCTTAACTTCGCCACCATAATGCTGGACAATCTTTGCCACCAGGAGGCTGGGACGGCTATGGAATCCCCTGTCTTTTGGGATGCCCACATGGATGGTAGATGTTTCCATGTTTTCATTGATGATTTGAAAGGCCACTTCTTTGCCGGAGGACAGAAACTTTGCCGCATAAAAAAGGCAGAAATTAACCGCCCGATCCAAAAGGACATCCCGGTCGATTAATTCCGATAGGGCAACACTGATATTTTTATAAACATCTTTAAATCCGATGTCGTACAAATGGCGCTCGTAAAAATGCAAAAGACGCCCCATAACCTGCAGGATATGAAAAACAATGGAAAAATGACTGCGAAGCTGATCTAAAATAATATTATCAGAAGAAGATTCGGAATTTACCACATAGGAATCAAAGGAAGATTGAATATTATGTATCCGCATTTCATAGCTGCGGATAATAACTTCATTGATCTTGCCCGGGACCAGTCTGTTGATTTCCTTTAAATCGTATCGTTCATAAAAGGAAAATTGTTCAAAGTCTTTGATGACTTCAAGAAATTCACTGGCGATCCGGGTTAGATTTTCTTTTTGCTGATCTTTTGCATTAAAATCATCTATATTATGGTCCAGATGCTGGGAAGAAGAAATCCCCGGAAAATAACTTAAGTCATATCCGGTTTTAGGAATGGTGATGTCCAGGCGCCTTGCTTCCTCTAAAATCACAGGAACAGCAAGCTTGAGTGAATCCTGGATAATCCGAAGGGTATCCATGGCTTCGCGTTTGAACATTTCCTTGTGGCTACTTTCAAGGCGGTAAAATTTAAATCTGTTCAAAAGATGGCGCTGGGAATAACAGGCAAGGGAAAGGTGTCGTACGCTTGCGCTCAGTTCACGGTAAAAAACCCATTCCTTATTTTTTTTTGCCCCATGGAAATCCAGAAAATCTTCAAGTATATGGGAGGTGGTTATAAGTTTTGAATACAGTTTTTTGGTAAACAGATAATCGTCGGATTCTATATTGTTGATAAACAATATACATTTTAAATACTCAAAGGAAAAAATATTTACCTTTTCCTTAAACGAGATATCACAGGTAAGACTCATTGACACTGTCCTGGTTAAAAAAAATTTCGGTCTGACCGTCCCGTAAGCCGAATTCTGTCACCCGGGCCGGTTACCCTGCCACGGGTCAACGATCATTCATCTGGGATACATGTTGCCATGCACCTCATGCAACCTACCCGGAAACTCGGACGGACAGCCCTCAAGCATTTCCCTATTTGGTCTTGCACCGGACGGGGTTTACCAAGCTTTTCCAGTCACCTGGAAAACTGGTGCGCTCTTACCGCACCGTTTCACCCTTACCTTAAAATTGTTACCAATTTCAAGGCGGTCTACTCTCTGTTGCACTTTCCTTCACGTCGCCGTGACTCCACGTTATGGAGCGTCCTGTCCTGCGGTGTTCGGACTTTCCTCCGGGTGTCAAAGACACCCCGCGATCGTTTGGTCCGGTCAAACCGAAATTTTATTCTAGATTCACATGATAAAGGATTCTACTGCATTGCGGGCAGGAAATCAATGAAGTTCCGCGTTGAACCTCAATATATAGCTGTGGCGGAATATTCATGAAACATCCTGAACAGACCTCATGGTTTACACGGGTGACTGCAGACCCCTGGTTCATTTTTGATATTTTGCGAAACCGGTTCATGAGGGAAGGATCAAGGCTTTCCCCTATGATTTTCTGTTGTTCCAGGTATTCTTCTAATGACGCTTTATCATCCGCGCATTTTTTTTCCATCTCTGCTTGTTGGGCGCTAATCTGTTCGACCAGTAAATTATACTCTTTTTCACTTTCACTGGCGATGGACTCTGATTTTTCCCTTACATCCATAAATTCGATCAATTCGTTTTCCAGGGCATCTTTGCGTTTTTTATTGTCATCCACCTCACGGAGAAGCACCTGATATTCTTTATTGGTTTTAACCATTCTCAAGTGTTCATTGCTTTTTATAATCCGGTCATCAACAATCTGTATTTCCCGTTCACTATCGCGACAGGCAGCCTGGGCCCTGGCAAGGTCTTCTTTATTCTGAAAAAGGGCCGTCTCAAATTGTTTTAGCCGTACTGCCAATTTTGTTTTTTCTTTGTCAACTTTTTCTAGAACCGCCTGAAGCCTGACAATTTGTGTTTCAGCTTCCTGCAGTTTAATCAGTGTAGCAATATCTGGTTTTGATATATCCTTCATAGTTTATCCTTAAACTGTTTTGAATGGATCTCTTTCCTTTTTAAAGCCTTTTATTTTAATATCATATCCAAGAGATGGAAGCGCCTGCTGCAACCTTTTTTTCAGCAGATCAACCACAATTACTTCCGATGCAAAATGCCCCACATCTATCAGGCCTTTGTTATGCTCTTCGATTTGTCTTGCTTCGTGATATTTAATGTCACCGGTGATATAGACATTGGCACACGATTCCAGAAAAAGGTTCGTCAAAGAACCTCCGGAGCCCGTACAAAGAGCAATTTTGTCCACCTTAAGATTCAAGTCGCCGGCCATGCGAATCGTTTCAAGACCCAGCCGGGCCTTTACCTGGGAAATCAGGTCCTTAAAAGGGATGGCAGCGGGCAACTGACAGATTCTGCCGATCCCCTGACCGCTGTCAGATGATCCTTCCGGCCGGGAGTCTTTCAGGAGCGGTTCGTGGCAATCCATACCCATCATTTTTGCAAAATAATCGTTCAGTCCATTGATCGCCTTATCCAGATTGGTATGTGCGGACACAATACTCATATTTTGCTTTGCGGCCATGCAAATGGCAGATCCCGGCATTTTCATAAAATTGATGGATTTTTCAGGGCTGATCAGCAACGGATGATGGGTGAGCAAAAGGTCTGCTCCCCAGTCCTTTGCCGCCGCCATAGCCTCCATGGTAACATCCAGACTGATCATAATTTTTTGAATCGTCCAGTCCGGGTTACCTGCCTGAAGTCCTGAGTTATCCCAATTTTCTGCAAGGGAAAAGGGTGCAAAGGAATTGATGATATCGATTGTCTTTTTAACGGTTAATTGCACAAGGCCCCTCTATAAACAAAAAAAGCGTGATAAAATACCACGCTTTTTAATCTTATATCGGTTTGAAGTCCAACAGGCACTCATATATGACCTGACCATCCTTTTTTCATTTTTATCGCTTTCTTCGACATCTTCTTGAGCTTATTTAATGGTGGGCCCACCTGGGATCGAACCAGGGACCGACCGGTTATGAGCCGGTGGCTCTACCAAACTGAGCTATAGGCCCGTTGCCATGTAAACAAACTTGAATTATATATAGCAACCACAAGGAGATGTCAAGATTTAATTCTCGATGAATGTCTTGAGTTTCTTGCTTCTTGTGGGATGCCGTAGTTTCCGCAATGCCTTGGCTTCAATCTGCCGAATCCGCTCCCTTGTGACCGTAAAATCCTTCCCCACTTCTTCCAGGGTATGATCGGATTTTTCTCCAATGCCAAACCGCATTCTCAGCACCTTTTCTTCCCGGGGCGTCAAGGTGGCAAGGATTTTTCGGGTCTGTTCCGCCAGACTAAAATCAATGGCAGCTTCAGAAGGGATAGAAAACTTTTTATCTTCTATGAAATCACCCAAATGACTGTCTTCTTCTTCCCCGATTGGCGTTTCCAAAGAGATGGGCTCCTTGGCTATTTTAAGCACCCGCCGAACCTTATCAATTGGGATTTCCATTTTTTCCGCAATCTCTTCAGGCGACGGCTCCTTGCCCATTTCCTGGACAAGATATCGTGAAGTCCTGATAAGTTTATTGATGGTTTCAATCATATGAACCGGTATGCGGATGGTCCTGGCCTGGTCTGCAATGGCCCGGGTGATGGCCTGGCGTATCCACCAGGTGGCATAGGTGGAAAATTTATATCCCCTTCGATATTCGAATTTGTCCACGGCTTTCATCAAACCGATATTGCCTTCCTGGATTAGATCCAGAAATTGAAGCCCCCGGTTTGTATATTTCTTGGCAATGCTGACAACCAGCCTTAAATTGGCCCTTACCAATTCTCGCTTCGCATGATCTGCGTCTCTCCTGCCCTTGTCAACGCCCTGGGTTATGAGTTGCAGATCCTCTATCCCCCCTTTGACAAAACTTCTACGATGGGCTACCTGGTCAAGGACAGACCCTATATCGTTGTAAAGAATAACCGCCCGTTTTTCGGTAATATCAGTCCTTGCCGTAGCCCAGCTCACAAAAGTATCCTTGTCCGTGGCTTGTTTTATCATTGTATCTTTACGGACATTAAAGGTTTTGGCACATTTTTCCAAAAGCTTGTCAACCGTCTCAAACCAGACAATGGTATTGCGAATGCTTTTTTCTATATTATCAATCACATTGGATTCAAACCGCCACCGCTTTAAATGCTCGAAGATAGCGTCTGTATTGTCCGCAATATCCTGGTGCAGCTTTTCAAATTTCTTGGTCCCTTTTTTCAGGCCGGCCAGCTCATCCCGTCTCTCCTGATTTTCCCTGTGGATTTCACTGATAGTGGTTAAGGCTTTGAGAAACTTTTCCTGTTTGGACACTTCATCCACCACCCCATCCCCTTCATCAACATCCCGGAGCACATGCTTGGGGCGCATGGATTTTTTTTCCATCTTTTCCCCATACATAAAAATGGTAGACAATGAAATCGGACAATTGAGCATGGAACGTAATATATCACGCTCTCCATTCTCGATCTTCTTTGCGATTTCAATTTCCCCTTCCCGACTCAGAAGTGTGACCATCCCCATTTCTTTTAAATACATCTTAACAGGATCTGTCACCGCACCAAATTCAAGGTCAGACCGGTCTTTTTTGGATGAAAAAACCCCTTTTTTATCCCCTTTTTCATCATCCTCGTTATCTGAATCCGGGTCTTCATTTATATTTTTTTTCATAACCGGTTTTTTGGGAACCTTTTTTACCGGTTTTGCAGTGGTTTTCTTTTCCGCATTCTTTTCCTTATCCACCAGTTCAATTCCCATCTCCCTGAATTGTACCACGATGTCATCAATCTGATCAAAGGATTGCAAATCACCTGATATTGCATCATTTATTTCGGCAAAGGAGAGAACACCATTTTCTTCACCCTTTTTTATAAGCCTTCTCATTTCATTCTTACTGATCACTAAATTCTCTCCAGACGTATTTGTCTTTATTGCCATAAAAATGCCTCCCAAAGGCCTAAAGTTGTTGAACATCGTGTAATTGCTGAATTTCCTTCTGTTTTTGCTTTAACAATTCGGTCACATCAGCATCACAGCCCTTTTCCGCACTTATTATTTTTGTTGTTATTGTATTTTCGTTTTTTTTTCTGATTTTTATAATCCGGTTCATTAAAGCATGTGCGGTCTGACACATATCATCATTGCCGGAAAAATCATCCATTGCAAGGGATGCAATCAATTCCTGATCCCTGTGATCTTCTAATTTGGCCATAACATTAGTGACAAAGGCATCCTTGTCAAGTTCTGTGGCGATAATTTTCCTAGCGATACCCTGAAGTCGTTCTGAATAAAAACAACCCAGCACATCCTTCTCAACCACCTCGGGTATCAATTCAGGATAATTGAGCATTATACTCAGAATTTGTTTTTCCCTTGGATCAGATACCAGAATTCCCTCTTCCTGGGGAATGGGCATTAGAGGAGAGTGCCGTGTGTTTTTCTGAACATGGGCATCCCTGACTTTTTCAAGAACGGCGCTTTCATCTATGTTCAAGGTCTCTGCAAGCTCCCTTACATATAAAGATCTTAGGGCCGCATCCTGAATCAGCACCAGGTGATCTTTCATCTCATCTAAAATTTTAATCCGGCCCTCTACGGACAGGCCATGGGTGTCCATGGCAAGCCCCAGCAAAAACTGCATAATGGTTTTTGCTTTTGATGCAAGAACAAGGAAGGCCTCCTGCCCATGCTGCATCACAAATGAATCCGGGTCATTCTTGTCCGGGAGAACAAGAATCCGTGTTTCCACACCCTCTTTTATAAAAAGCTGAATGCTTCTTTTGGCTGCATTGACACCGGCATCATCGGAATCAAATACCAGAATCATTTTTGCGGCATATCCCTTGAGAATTCTGATATGTTCCTGGGTCAGTGCCGTACCCAGGCTGGCCACTGTATTTTGGATACCATTCTGATAAAGGGAGAGAAAATCAAAATACCCCTCGACAATATAAACGATCCCTTCCCTGCGGCAATGCTGCTTGGCCGCATGGAGTCCGTATAGAATCCTGCCCTTGCTGTAAACCGGCGTTTCAGGGGAGTTCATGTATTTGGGCATGCTGTCATCCATGACACGCCCCCCAAATCCTGCCACCTGCATATTGATGTCAAAAATAGGAAATATCAACCGGTTTCGGAAACGGTCATAATGTCCATTCCCTTGCTTTCTCGGCAAAATCAACCCCGAATTCACGGCAATCTGATGGCTAACACGTTCTTTTTTTAAAAAATTGACGCCCGTGTCCCATTGATCAGGAGAAAATCCAAGGTGAAAGGTTTCAATTGTGTCTGCCGTCATCCCCCTCTTCTCGAGGTAATCCATAGCCGGTCTTCCCATGGATCGGTTGCTCAAAATTCCAGCGTAAAGCATCATCACGCGTTTGTTCAGCCGAAATAAGGATTCCTTAACCTGAATCTGCTTTCTCTGCACCGGATCAATTGATTGGGTTTCAATGGTAACATTATATTTTCTTGCCAGCATTCTTGCTGCTTCAGGAAAAGAAATCCCGTGGTATTTCATCATAAAAGACAAGGCATTTCCGCCGGCACTGCACCCGAAACAATGGAAAATCTGCTTGTCTGCATTCACTGAAAAAGAGGGGGTCTTCTCGGAGTGGAACGGGCAGAGGCCAAAAAAGTTCCTGCCTGATTTTTTGAGAATAACCGATTCAGATATAATATCCACAATATCCGAAGTATTCAGAATCTCTGAAATTTTCTCTTCAGGAATAATCATCTTTGATGGCGCTGGCTCCAAATTTACAAATAATTATGCAGAGAAATAAGATAAGTCTTTAATATACCATGTCAATAATCATCTTCATAATGATAATTTTTGATTCTGGTGAACCCCTAAATTAAACAAAATGCCTATAAACTGCCTTTACTTGAAAGCGCACCGCTGAGTTTGTCGTTAATCCGGGTGGCCCCATAAAGAGACCTTCCCATGGCCTTGAAAATAGATTCAAGCACATGATGCTCGTTTACGCCATAATATGCATTTATATGGAGATTAAATCCGCCCTTAACACAGAATGCCTGGAAAAATTCCTTGGCGATATAGGCATCAAACGGACCGGTTGACTTCAAGTCATCGGGAAAATGGTATATAAGATAGGGGCGGTTGGACAAATCCATTGTCACGCGGGTCAATGCTTCATCCATGGGAACACAGCTATCACCGAATCTGAAGATCCGTTCCTTTCCTTCAAGGGCTTCACTGAGGGCCTGGCCAAGAACCAGCCCGACATCTTCTACGGTATGGTGTAAATCCACCTGGATATCCCCCTTTGCCAGGACCTTAAGATCAAAGAACCCATGAACACTAAAGGCGGTCAGCATATGGTCAAAAAACGGAATTCCCGTAGAAATATCGGCTTTTCCAGTACCATCCAGCTCCAATTGTATTTCTATCTGGGTTTCTGTTGTCTTTCTGGAAACATATGCTTTTCGGCTCATAAGACCATCCTTGAAATTGGAAGCAATCGGTTTAATGTCCACCATTTCTCGCCCCAAAAATATCTGAACGAATCCTGTTAAAATATAATTAAATCATGATTAAGTCAATTTGAATTTTAAAAACAGACTCTTTCTGTAAAGGCAGGATGGCAAAAATATGAATATTTTTAGGTAGATGCTTGTAATTTTTGACAACAAGCCTTATGGTTAGGGTATAAAAATATTGGCTTTATTATGAAAAAGACATGCCATGAACATAAATACAACGACATACAATAGCTATTCGCCCCATAAAGGACAGGGTGCAGCTTCTACAAGTCCTTCCGCAGACGTGGCTGAAACCCTTGTTATCCCTGGCTTGTCCAGAACTGCAGACAACACAACGCCCCCCTCACCCGCTGGCCAGGATTCAATACTCAATCCTGCCACAGAACCACAAGAGACCCAGCCCGGCAATTCCAAGGGGAAACAGCAGCAAACGGACACGGACAATCACCTTACCCAGGCAGAACGCCAACTGATATCTGAGCTCAAACAGATAGATTCAGAGGTCAGAGGCCATGAGATGGCCCATATCGCCGCCGGAGGCAGCCTTATTACCTCGGGGGCCAGTTTTACATACAAACGAGGGCCGGACGGACAAACGTATGCCGTGGCAGGAGAAGTCGGCATTGACACCGCACCTGTACCCGGAGATCCACAAGCCACCCTGGAAAAAATGCGACAGGTTAAAAGCTCGGCAATGGCACCTGCAAGCCCCTCCTCCCAAGATCTGAAAGTAGCCTCCAGGGCCACTGCCATGGCATCAAAGGCGCTTTCAGAACTGGCCATTCTGCGGGCAAAAGAACTGGCAGAAACCAACGAAACCCAGGCTTTTGGCAATCTGAAACAGGCGTCTGACGCCTATACGAAAGTAACTCATCTCCCGGAAAAAGACACCGGCACCTTCCGGTTGTCTGTCTGATCCTTATTTTCCCGCCCCGCCTCCTTATTTGATCAATTTAACCACCTGTTTAAACCCCTCTCCACTGGCTTCCTGCATCAGCTCAAAAAGAATCATTTCCAGGCTGGTAATCTGTCCGCCAGACTGGGTCAGGCGCTGGAGCCCTATCTCTTTATTTTCTTTGGTCCTGGAAGAGACACAATCAGCAGCCACCTGGACCTGATACCCTTGACTGAGCAGGTCATATCCGGTCTGATACACGCAGATATGGGTTTCAATACCTGTCAACAGCACCTGGTTCCGGCCAAGTGCCCTGAATTTTTTTAAAAATTCAGGGTTTTTCCAACATGAAAAAGAAAATTTTTCAATGGGGCTCTCTCCTTCCATCAGACAAGAAATCTGTCCAATGGTTGGCCCGAGCTTGGAAGGAATTTGTTCCAGCCAGAGGATAGGAACGTTCAGTATTTTCATTCCTTTTACCATGATTTCAAGGGAATTGAACAATTTGTCTTTTTCATGCATCAATTGCGCCAATTGTCCCTGTACATCCACAAGAAGCATCACCGAATTGTCAATGGTAAACACGACACACCTCCGTTAGAATTTTGCATAGATAAAATTAAATATCCGGTTTTTCAAGACCGGACATGCCGATTTTCTATAGTTTAAGTACCAGTTCAGCCGTAAAAGACAAGCATTTTTATCTCTGCCCGAAAACAATTGTCATCCATGACAATTTTTGTTATTCTAAATGACAATTAAAGGCCTGTATCTTGTTGAAAAATGCACATGAAAAATAGAAAAGCACCGTCTTGCCTATAAGAACTGCTTTTCCCACAGGGTATGACGGTGTGCACACTTCTTGCTTAGAATACCCGTGATTGTATTTTTTTAAACTTTTTTGGAGCAACCATTATGGCTTTATCCATACAAAATAATGTGTCGGCCCTGCGGGCTTTTTCAACACAGGTTTCAGTAAGTGCCAATAATGTGGCCAATGGGCTTTCAGATGATTTTAAAACAAGCAGAGCGCTCAATAGCCAGGGGAAAGACCGACAGGTAACCGCTATCGTTACAAAAACCCCCTCCCCAGGTCCCCTTGTAGAGAATCCCTTAAAAAATGATGGTTCTCTTAAGGAATTATCAAACACCGATATTGCAACAGAACTTGTGCAGCAGATTTCATCCAGCCATGGATTCAATGCAAACGCCAAAACCATACAAACCCATGAAGACACCATCGGGTCTCTGATTAATCTGATGGGATAAAACGCCATGACCCGCTTTGTTCATATGCTTCTGATTTTTGTCTTTGTCACTTACCTGTCGGGGTGCGCCGGACTTGGGACAGACTATGAAACCCCGGTTGTCAGCATCACCTCTTTTAAAGCCATCCCCGGGAAAGGCCCGGTTCCCGGATTTGAAATCGGACTGCGCATTGTCAATCCCAATCGCTCTGCCCTTGAATTAAAAGGCATTTCCTATTCAATTGCCCTTGAAGGCCGTAAGATTCTGACCGGAGTTTCCAATAAATTGCCCACAATTGAAGCCTATGGCCAGGGGGATGTTTTGTTAGAAGCTTCAATGGATTTTTTTAATAGTATTGGATTTTTTGCAGACCTTGCCAAAAACCGGAAACATGAACGGTTTGCATACAGCCTGGATGGAAAGCTGGATGTGGGCGCTTTACATCCGATTATCCGGGTAAGCAAAAAAGGACACCTTTTTCTATTTGACTCCCGACAAAATCAATAGATGAAACAATCCATATCCAGGATTATACTTTTTCTTTTTATCCTTCTTTTGACAGGGTGCGGCCTTCAAAGCCAGCAAAGGCCCACATCCCATATTCCGCCTGAAGCAAAGGACAAGGAACAGCTAATTGAAACCTTGCCCCAAAACCTGTCAGGCAAAAGAAAAACCATAGTCCGCCACGCCATATACAATCTTGGCCGACCCTATGTATGGGGCGGCGAGTCGCCTGTTCCCGGATTTGACTGCAGCGGCCTTGTTTTTTATACCCATGGAAAAGCAGGTCTCCGGGTTCCGAGAACCGCCCGGGAGCAGTTTGGAAAAGGAGATCCCATCGCAAGGAAGGCTCTTGTCCCGGGTGACCTTGTCTTTTTCACTTCCTCGGAAAAAAAATCAGATCTTCATGTGGGTATCTTCATCGGAAATGCCCAATTTATCCATGCACCCGGCAGGGGTCGTCCCGTAAGCCTTGCAAGTCTCATGAACCGTTATTTTAAAAAGTACTTCAAAGGGGCCAGATCCTATCTGATGGATGCCTCCGATCAATAAAAATGAAAAAAAATCAGGACAGGAAGGATCAAACCCTAATACAATGAAGAAAATCCCTTTTCAGGAGACACTATTTCTGAATTGACATGGGGACCACGAGTCTGATAGTATCCCCTGCAATATCAACTGTTTTTAAATAGGGTGCTCTCAAACTCCATCATGAAAAAGCTTCTCCTTATTCTTATGGTCTTTTTTCTGGCCGCTGATCTGAACGCCAAATCCAGTATTTATCCCTCCCTGCCCCTGAACAAAGATCCCAGAACAGTCCGTCCTTTGAAAGAGCTTGTTGACAACGGACTCCAGCAACAGCTTGAAGAGATTGTTCTTCGCAACCCTTCCTGGCGAAAAATAATCCGCAATAAAAAAATGACCATTGGACTTGTAGACCTGACGGATCCTTCCAATGCATTGTTTGCCGAAGTAAACGGTGATGAGATGATGTACGCGGCAAGCCTTCCCAAATTGGCCATCCTTCTAACCGCATTTCATTGTTTTGAAAAAAAGCTTCTACGGCAGACACCCGAAATCATGGAAGACCTGAACCTGATGATCCGAAAGTCCAATAACCCGGCAGCCACCCGCATGATCGAACGCGTGACCATGAATCGGATCCAGGAGGTCATGCGCATGAAAGAATATGAATTTTATGATGAGGCATCCGGCGGGGGCCTCTGGGTCGGTAAAGAATATGCCAAAACCGGGAAAAGGATGCCCGAACCCTTCAAGGGCCTGAGCCATGCCGCCACCGCCTCCCAGGTCTGCCGATTTTATTATCTTTTGGCCATGGGCAATCTCATCAACAAAGAGCGGAGCCGTGAAATGCTCGAAATTCTCGTCAACCCTGGGATAGAGCATAAATTTGTCAAAGCGCTTCATCAAATGGTTCCCCAGGCGACCATCTTCAGAAAATCCGGTACATGGAAGACCTGGCATTCGGATTCGGTCATGGTGTGGGGACCTGAATGGCGGCGCTATATTGCCGTCGCCCTGGTTGACAATCAGAATGGTGAGGCCATTCTTCGGAAACTCATTCCTGAATTGGAAATCGTACTCAAACGAAATGCTGCGCATTTGAAAACCAGGAACCTGCGGCTGACTGCCTACCAGCCCGAAAACAGCTCCAGTTATTGAATCCCCCATGATCCTCCCCAAAAAACATCAAAGATGGCAGCAACCCATCTTTGATCTTATGGCAAGGTTTCTGGATATCCGTGAAGGAGAAATCCATAGATCCATTTGGATGTTTGGGTATATCTTATTGTTCATCACCGCCCTGATGATCGTCAAGCCGGTAAGCAATGCCCTTTTCATCAATCAGTTCGGTGCCAGGCAACTTCCCTTTGCTTACATGCTCACAGCCTTTTTTGCAATCACCTTTTCCTCTGTTTATTCTTTGCTGCTCAAACGGATACCCCTGGACCGTCTGATGAAAGCGACCCTGTTTTCTGCCATTTTTCTATTGATGGTCTTCTGGGTATTTCTCCACTTCCAATGGATTAAAGGGATCTTCCTCTATCTTTTTTTTGTATGGGTGGGTCTGTTTGCCCTGATCTGCGCCTCGCAATTCTGGGTAGCTGCCGGGGTATTTTTCAATGTCAGGGAAGCCAAACGACTGTTTGGGCCCATTGGCTCAGGTGCAATTATCGGGGGGATACTTGGCGGCTACATCACCAAAATCCTGGCCCCGTCCTGGGGAAGTGAAAACCTGATGGTCATTTCCATTGTCTGCCTTTTCCTGTGCATCCTGATTATGGAAAATCTGTGGAAATCCCAAGGAGAACCGGAATTAAGATCCGATCCCAGGCCTTTTGACCCGGCGGACCTGAAAAATCCTTTGTTTCAGATCCTCAACTCCAGACATCTGACTTTTCTGGCTGCAATACTGGGGCTTAGCGTCATTGTTTCCCGTCTGGTGGATTACCAGTTTAATGTCATTGTTTCGGCAAATATCAGCGACAAGGACCAGCTGGCCGCATTTTTAGGGTTCTGGATGTCCAACCTCAATTTTATATCCCTTTTGGTTCAACTTTTTTTCACTCGAAAGATTGTGGAAATTCTCGGGGTCGGCTCTTCCTTGTTCTTTCTTCCGGCAGCTGTTTTGACCGGTGCCATGCTTACCCTGATTCACCCGGTGCTATGGACAGCCGTAGCGATAAAACTGGGCGAAGGCGGGTTTAAAAATTCTCTGAACAAATCCGGAATGGAGCTTTTGTTTCTGCCCATCCCCCTTTCCATCAAGAATCAGGCCAAAACCTTTATTGATATTTTTGTGGACAGTGCCGCAAGCGGAATTGGCGGCCTTATTCTGGTGATCCTGGTCTTTGGCACGAACATTCCACCGGCGGGTATCAGCCTGGTTATTCTTCTGCTGGTGGCCATCTGGTTTTTCCTTATTCGCCGGGTTAAAAAGGAATATGTTCACTCCTTCAGAAAAAAGTTTGAACTCAAGCCCAATACAACAGAACAGCCATTGGGGCCAATCCTGGACAGCAAAGAGGTGATCTTGAGAATCATCAAGGCCCTTGAGGACCCCGACGACAGGGAAGTTATCAATACACTCCGAAAGATCGCCCACTTTCACACCGAGAAACTGGCCCCCTGCTTTGTCAAACTCCTGGACCGGCCCCATGCCCAAATCCAGACCGAGGCCCTCAGGCAATTGTATTTCTCCAAAAAAACCAGGGTGATTGAACAGGCCAGGGCCCTGACCCGATCCAATGACCTTTCCCTGAAGAGCGAGGCGATCCGGTATCTGTTTCACAATGCACAAGAGCGATACCATTGCATGAAAATTTTTCTGGAAGACCCTGACTTTCGCATCCGGGGTGCGGCCCTGCTCTGTTTGGTAAGGGAAGCCCGCAAAAACAGGGCTCTTAAGGATATGTTCCAGCCGGACCGGCTCATTAAAGACACCCTGTTCAATGTCAAAAAGTTGTCTGACCCTGCCCAGGTGGTTTTTACCAAAAAAATCTGTATCCAGGCTGTGAGTACGGCCGATATTTATCCATTGTATTCCTATCTTTACATTCTCATGGAAGATCCGGAACAGGAGGTGGTCATTGCGGCAATTCTAGGGGCCGGTCAAACCCAGCATCCGGACTTCATCCGGGTGCTTCTCCCCTTCCTCAGCCGAAAACCTGTTTTGCGGGAGGCTGCCGTCCGGGCACTTACCTGCTACGGCACACAGGCACTGGACCTGCTTGGCCATTGTCTTTCCAACACCTATCTGGCCTATAATATCCGGAAACATCTGCCCGAGGTCATTGCCGCTTCGGAAAGCCAAAAAGCGGTGGATATTCTTGCCCGCCACCTCAGGCAGCAGGATCTTGGCCTCAGATATGAGGTGATTCGCGCCCTGAACCGGCTGAGGATCAAGTCAAGCACCCTATTGTTTGACAAAGCCGGCGTGGTTCTGAGTATTAAGAATGAAGCAAAGGATTATATGGACATGCTCATGATTCTCTACTCCCAGAAGCAGCTGGAGCCCGACCCTGTCTCCATCAAAAATCATCCCGGAATTTCAAAGGCCAGGGAGCAGTTGATCCAGGCCCTTGAAAACAGGCTGGATGCTAGCCTCGAAAGGCTGTTCAGACTTCTTGGCCTGAAATACCCACCCGTTGAAATGTACAGTGCCTACCAGGGAAT
>JAHIVS010000667.1 GCA_018816605.1 Pseudomonadota bacterium | reverse complement strand
TTCTGCTCGTGGATCTGCTCATTATTACCTTTTATCCGCCCTTGACCATGTGGATGGCCAATCTGATCGCAAAATAGAATTGTAAAAATTGGGCTGGAAATCGGGGCCCTTTGCTGGTAATGTCTTTTCCACAAAACGGATGCCAGCCAAAAGATGTGACACCAAATAATAAAACAACAGGCAGAACCATGGACCCTGGTAAAAAGACGGATACTTTTTTTGGTGATACCCATATCCGGTATAAAACCATTTTTGAAAATACCGGGACGGCCACCATTCTCATTGAAGGGGACATGACCATCTCCATGGTCAATTCAGAGCTTACCCGGATTTCCGGCATTGACAAATCCCAGGTGGAAAAGAAAATGAAGTTCCCTGAACTCATTGCCGAAGGCGATAGGGAAAAGGTCATGGACAACCATCGACTAAGAAGACAAAATCCGGGCGCTGCCCCCCGCAATTATCCCTGCCGGGTCAAGGTGGCCAACGGGGAAATCAAAGAGTGCATCCTTACCGTGGCCCTGATTCCCGGGACCCAACAGAGTGTGGCCTCCATTACCGATATTTCGAAACAGAAATATCTGGAAAAGGAGATTGCCAGGATCAGTGAAGAAGAGCGGTGTCAGATGGGCCGGGTGCTCCATGATGATCTGGGGTCCCATTTGGCAGGAGTGGAAGCCATGGCAGTGCTTCTGGCCGGCCGGCTTGAAAAAGAGAATCATCCAGAAGCCGCTCTGGCCCGGGAGATATCCGGGCTGGTGAACCAGGCCATTGGGAAAACCCGGGCAATGGTCCGGGGTCTTTTGCCGGTAAACCTTGAAAACACGGGGTTTGTGCAGGCTGTCCGGCAATATGCGGTTCAGGTGGAAAGGGCCTTTGGTGTTGATTGTGCCATCCGGGGGGGGGAACATATTGATTTTCCGGATATCCCAGCCCTAACCCATGTGTATTATATTATCCGGGAAGCGGTGAACAACGCGGCCAAACATGGGAGGGCAAAAAAAATTTTGGTGTGGTTTAAGGACAGGCCCTTGGATGTGACCATTGATGTCCGGGACGACGGCAGGGGCTTTTCGGGAAGCGATACTAAAAAAAAAGGAATCGGCCTTGGGATCATGCAGCATCGCGCGGACCTCATTGGCGCCAGGCTTGAAATCTTGGACAATCGAACAGGGGGAACCATCATCCGGTGCAGAATCGAAAAAAAATATTTATCGTAGATGACCACCCGGTTTTCAGAAAAGGGCTTGCCCAGCTCATTGATGAAGAGGCGGACCTCCGGGTTACAGGTGAAGCGGAAAGTGTGACCCAGGCCATCCGCCTGATTCAAAGGGCAGTGCCCGACCTTATGATCGTGGACCTTACCCTCAAGGACAAATCCGGCATAGAGCTCATTGAATATTTAAAAGAGCATTTTCCCAGGCTTCCCGTTCTGGTGATTTCCATGCACGATGAATCCCTGTACGCGGAACGGGTGCTGAGGGCCGGTGCTCTGGGGTATATCACCAAACAGGAGATGACCGGCAATGTGGTGTCTGCCATTCACCAGGTCATTGCCGGAAAGCGCTATATCAGCTCGGACATGGTGGATGCCCTGTTGGGGAAAATGATGGCCGGGCCGAAGGGCGAGGGCAAAAGCCCCATTGAAATCCTTTCCAACCGGGAGCTGGAGGTCTTCCAGCTCATAGGCCAGGGCTTCAGCCGGGGGGAAATCGCGGATCTTCTCCACCTGAGCGTCAAGACCATCGGCACCTACCGGGAGAATATCAAACGAAAGATGAACCTGAAAACTGCCACGGAACTCATGAAACATGCCGTAACCTGGACCCAGGCCCAGGCGTGAGTTTTTATAGGTGTTCTGCCGATACCCATATCGGTGTTCCGGGTGTAAAAAAATAAGTTGTTTGTCGATTTTCAATCTCCCCTATTTATATCATAGTGCCGCCATGGTCGGAGTTGTGTTTGACAATGAATACAATTTTTACATTATGCATCATATCTGGGTAGTCTGTAAGGGGGGAAAGAACCATGGCAGCGACGCAACCGGAAAGGGTCAGGGATGTTGAAACCTGTGTAGATCGTATTATTGAAACCGTGGGCAGAAAGATTGTGTTCGGCATGCCCCTGGCCCTTGGAAAACCCAACCATATCGCCAATGCCCTGTACCTGAGGGCAAAAAACAACCCTGCCATTGACCTGACCATCATCACCGCCCTGTCCCTTGAAAAACCCGTTCCATCCTCCAATCTTGAAGCCCGCCTGATGGACCCCATTGTAGAAAGGATCTGGGACGGGTTTGTGGAATTTGAATACATGAAGGATCTCCGGAAAAAACAATTGCCGGAAAATGTCACCATTTCTGAATTTTTTACCAAGGCCGGCGGCTACCTGAATTCCTCCTATGCCCAGCAGCATTACATCTCCACCAATTACACCCATGCGGTCAGGGATCTGATTGACAACGGCCTGAATGTTCTGGGCAACCTCATTGCCCCCCATCCCGGGGGAAACCCGGACCTGGTCTCCATGAGCTGCAACCCGGATCTTGTCCTGGAAGCCTTTGAGAAGCTTTTGGCAGAAAAGAAAAAGGGACACAAGTATATGATCCTGGGGCAATTGAATTCCAACCTGCCCTATATGTACGGGGATGCGGTCGTGGAAACCCAGGCCTATGATATGATCCTGGATGACCCTGCCTATGATTTCCCCTTGTTTTCAGTTCCCAAAGCCTCGGTCTCCACTGCAGACCACATGATCGGCCTCAACGTCAGCAGCCTGATCCGGGACAACGGGTCCCTGCAGATCGGCATCGGTTCCCTGGGAGATGGGATTGCTGCAGGCCTGATCATGCGGCACAAGCACAATAAACACTATAACCAGGCCTTGTCCGCCTTCAATATTACCGGACGATATGCGGATTTGATCCAGAAAATCGGGGGAACAGGAATCTTTGAAAAAGGCTTGTACGGGGCCACGGAAATGCTGGTGGATGTTTTTATCCAATTGTATAAAAACGG
>JAHIVS010000666.1 GCA_018816605.1 Pseudomonadota bacterium | reverse complement strand
TATCTTGCGGCCCTTGAAACCGGGGGGAAACTGCCCGATTATGCGGCCGGCAACAGCCTGGGGGAATACAATGCCCTTTTGGCCGCCCGTGCCATTGATTTCCAAACCGGCCTGAAGCTGGTGAAAAAAAGGGGGGAGCTCATGGCCACGGCCCAGAACGGCGGCATGGCCGCCGTCATGGGAATGGACGAAAAAACAATCAGGGCGATTATTGAACAGAGCGGATGCAAACAGGTCGGCATTGCCAATCTCAATACGCCGTCCCAGATTGTTATTTCCGGGGCCAGGTCGGAAATAGACCGGCTCGGGCCCTTTTTTGAGAACCGCAAAACCGTACGCTATGTGATTCTGAACGTGAGCGGGGCTTTTCATTCAAGGCTCATGGACGCTGCCGGAAAAACCTATGCGCAATTTCTTGAGTCCTTTGAATTCTGCACCCCGCAGATTCCGGTGATCTCCAATGTCCTTGCCCGTCCTTACCCACCAGGGGATGAAAAAAAACTGCTTGCCCAGCAGATGACCCATCCGGTCAAATGGGTGGAATCCATCTGTTATCTGTGGGGAAAAGGGGTCACTGAGTTCACGGAGATGGGTCCGGGCAATGTTCTGACCAAAATGGTGGCCACCATCCAGCAGGAGGCAACTCCTTTGGCGGAGGCAACTCCTTTGGAAAAGGATGCACCCGTTGACAGGACCCTGAAAATATCCGCCGCCTCCCTGGGGTGCCGGGAGTATAAAAAAGATCATCACCTGAAATATGCCTATGCCACCGGCGGAATGGCCCATGGCATTGCCTCAAGGGAAATGGTGGTGAAAATGGGAAAAGCCGGAATGATCGGCTATTTTGGTGCCAACGGCCTGTCCCTGGATGAAATTGAACAGGCCATTGTGTATATCCAGGGCCGGTTGGACCAGGGCCAGTCCTATGGAATGAACCTGATGGCAGGCCCCGGGGAAGAAGAACAGGTGGCCTTATATCTCAAACACAAGGTCGCCCGTGTTGAAGCGGCCGCATATCTGCAGATGACCCCGGCCCTGGTCAGGTACAAGCTGAATGGATTGCACAGGAATCCCGACGGGTCTGTCCTGGTTTCAAACAAGATCATGGGCAAACTTTCAAGACCGGAGGTGGCCATGGGCTTTTTAAGCCCGGCGCCTCCTGAAATTGTAAACGATCTTGTCAAACAGGGGGCCGTTACCCGGGACCAGGCCGATCTTGCCCGAAATATCCCCATGGCAGACGATATCTGCGTGGCGGCGGATTCCGGCGGACATACGGATATGGGGGCTGCCTCGGCCCTGATGCCGGCCCTCATGCGCCTGCGCAACGGGATGATGGAAAAATACCACTATGCCCAAAAGATAAGAATCGGTGCTGCCGGTGGTATCGGCACGCCGGAAGCCGCCGCCGCAGCCTTCATACTGGGTGCGGATTTCATCCTGACCGGTTCCATAAACCAGTGCACGGTGGAGGCGGGAACCAGCGACCGTGTAAAGGCCTTGCTCCAGGAAATGAATGTCCAGGATACCGCCTATTGCCCGGCAGGCGATACCTTTGAAATGGGATCCAAAGTCCAGGTCCTGAAAAAAGGTGTTTTTTTCCCGGCCAGGGCCAATAAACTCTATGAATTATACCGTCATTACGACGCCTGGGACAAGATAGACAAGAAAACCAGAAACCAGCTGGAAACGCGGTATTTCAAGTGCGGGTTTGAAGACCTTTATGCCCGATGCAAACAAGGGTTTGCCCGGGAAGAGATCCTTCGGGCGGAAAACAATCCCAAGCAGAAGATGGCCCTTGTTTTCAGGTGGTATCTGAACCAGGGTCATCGCCTGGCCCTGGAGGGGGCGGAAGAAAACCGGGTGGATTTCCAGATTTACTGCGGACCGGCATTGGGTGCGTTTAACCAGTGGGTCAAGGGAACAGAACTGGAGAACTGGCAGAACCGCCATGTGGATGAAATCGCTGAAAAATTATTAAATGATACCGCCGACCTGCTGAAAGAGCGGTTTCATCGGTTTATAAAACCTGTGGCCCCTTGACGTTGTTTGGAATGGAACCCTTGGATCAATCTGACGTCCTGTCCGAAGTCGGCACCGCTCCAAAGACAACAAGTGTTTGTCTGGGATTATGCCAAGGAAAATAGTCGGTTAAAAATTTAAATTGACTTTAAAGGGCATTTTTTTTAAATTGCCAACAGACACATAGGGTTTGTACCATTCTTTTTCCATTCACTTCCACTCTAATTTCCGGTAATTTTTATTCAAAGGGGAGATAACAAGATGATCAAAGAAACACAGGCGGACAAAAAAGCAATTGCCAACGACATTATCCGGAAAAGAGTTTATGTCTCCGTGGGGGCCGGTTTCGTACCCATCCCGATTTTTGATATCCTGGC
>JAHIVS010000665.1 GCA_018816605.1 Pseudomonadota bacterium | reverse complement strand
TTGCGAAAAAACATCCCCAGATTGCCCAGATGATGAACATGGAAACCCTTGTCGCCCAATGGGATAAAGGGAGAGACCGCATTTGCAGGAATGCCCCCCAGCTGGTATTTGCCTATGCCGCAGATGCCTATGGCACCGGGTCGGCAGATTGCCATACCGCCCTTGCCTATCTGGAACTTGCATTGCCGGCATTTGGCCTTGGCAGCTGCTGGGCAGGGTATGTCAACTATGCGGCAGGCCAGTGGCCGCCCCTTGCCAAGGAACTGAACTTCCCAGAACAGCACACCTGCCATGGTGCCCTCATGGTGGGGTTTCCAAAATTCAAATATGCCAGAGCACCCCGGAGGAATGCGCCGGATATCCGGTACCATGTTTGATAACATCGCAATCCGTGCCGGATCCAGGGCCATGGAAATCCTCCGGGACGAGGGACTGGATCTGTCCCGGGTGCGCGTGCTTGCCGGAGCTTCGGGTTCTGCAAAATTTCTCGTTTTAACCGGCATTGACAGGATCTTAATCTCTTTGTTCAAAGGGCGGACAGCCCCGCTTTATCTGATCGGCACCTCAATCGGAGCCTTCCGGATGGCTGCCTTTTGCCGGCAGAACCCCCTGGGCGCCATTGAAATTCTTGAACAAGAATATATTGCCCAACAATATTCCCTCCACCCCACCTGCAAAGAGGTCTCCCTGGAAACCAGAAGAATTCTGGATGCCTATATTGACGATGCACACATTGATGCCATGCTGGATCATCCGTTCATGAAAATCGGATTTTTGTCCAACAAATGCAAGGGGCTGCTCAGGCAGAAGCCGATTTTTTTCCAATGGATCGGCCTTGCACTTGCGGCAGGGGTGAACCTTATAAATCGCAACTGGCTTGGATTTTTTTTGGAAAGAGCGCTTTTCTGTGCTCCGGGACAGCGTCCCCCCTTTGCCGGCATGGATCAATTCCCCATGGACATCCATGGCCTGACCCCATCCAATTTCAAATCCGCCCTCTTGTCTTCCGGGGCCATCCCCGTCGCAATGGAGGGCGTATCCGATATTGACGGCGTGCCCGGACTCTTCCGGGACGGCGGTATTCTTGATTATCATCTGGACATCCCTT
Organism: Pseudomonadota bacterium; assembly: GCA_018816605.1. The sequence continues at coordinate 7,539 of JAHIVS010000665.1, read as the reverse complement.
TTCTGCCCGATTCAGACGACCTTGTCCTCTATCCGCATTTTTATCAAACCATTACCCCGGGATGGTTTGATAAAGGCTTGCACCGGAAGCCCTGTGAAAAAAACATGGAAAATGTGGTTCTTATTGCCCCTTCACACAGGTTTGTGCAGGGCCTTCCCTTTGGGAAAATCCCCGATCGAAAAGATTTTATGACCTTCAGGGGAAAGGATGCAGAAAGAAGGGCCTGCTGGAGAATCACAGTCAGAAAAAACAGACAATTGGGGGATGAATTTGCTGAAGCCGTTCTCTCGAAAAAAATAGGGCAGATCGCAAGGCCCCTGTAAACAAAGTCCGAAAATCCGGTACTATTGCTGCCGGGAAAATCGTTTTTCGAAAAGTGCCATCGTACGGGAAAGGGAAAAGGTGAGGATAAAATACAAAAGCGTAATGGTGATCCAGATTTCAAAGGTCAAAAAGGTGGCTGCCATCAATTCCATTCCCTGGAATGTCAGCTCCTGAATGGAAATTACCGAAACAATGGCGGAATCCTTGATGGTGGAAATAAACTGACCTGCCAGGGGAAACGCCACCCGGCGAAAGGCCTGGGGAAGGATCACCCGTAAAAATGTCCGGGGCCGGGAGAGGCCGACCGACCATGCCGCCTCCCACTGCCCCGCGGGGATTGCGTTTATCCCGCCCCTGACAATCTCCGAAATATAGGCCCCCTCATAGATGGCCAGGGCAACGGCAGCCGAAACAAAGGCATTGATCCTGTCCGGGCCTTCCATCAGAAACAGTGTCACCTGCTGAAATCCATCGGATTGGCCGCGCAGCCACGTGTCCAGGCGGAGGGCATCCAAAAACTGACTGGATACAAAATAATAAAACAGAATCACCAATACCAGGGAGGGAATATTGCGAATGGTTTCCACATACAGCCGGCTGGCAAACCGCTGGACGAAAGATCCCTTTGCCCCCAGTATCCCCGAGAGGGTGCCCAGTAAAAATCCCAGCACAGTGGCCCAGACGCTCAAGCGGATGGTGGTCAAAAATCCGCTTAGGAGCATATTGACCCTAAGGTCGCCGGTGACCGAATCCTTGAACATAAAATAACCGGGAATGCGGTTCCATTCCCATTGGTATGCCAAAATACTGCCCATGCGAAAGAAAAAAAAGGAGATGCCGGCAACCAGCAACAGAACCACTGCCATATCCACAAGGGTAAATTTATATCCCTGTCTGTTTAGCACTTGTATCTCTTAGTTGACAAGGGGTTCCCATTCCTTGGATTCAAACCAATAGGCTTTTCTCTCTTTTAAAAACCCCTGGGAATGCATGTTGAGAATCCAGTTGTTAAAATAATTCAAGGCATCAAAATCTCCTTTTTGAATGGCAAACCCAATGGGTTCCCGGGTAAAATTTTCCTTGAGGGGAACAAAGAGCTTATCCGGATATTTTAAGGCATGGAAAGCCGGCATGGGGGCGGAAGAGACCACTGCATGGACCCGGCCCAGGTTCAACTCCTGCAATGCCTGACTTTCATTTTCAAAAAGCTTGAACTGGGCCAAAGGCATAAATTTTTTGGCGGCCTGCTCAGCCGTGGTGCCCATGCGAACCGCAATGATGACCGCAGGTTTATTAAAGTCTCCAATGGATGAAAATCCGGCCGCTTTTTTTTGATGGGCCACCATGGACATGCCCGAGTAATCATAGGGCATGGTAAAATTGACCTTAAGATTCCGCTCAGGCGTTATCCCCATACCGCCGATGATCACATCAAATTTTCCCGTCAAAAGCGCGGGAATAATGCCGGACCAGGCAGTGGGAATAAATTCAATTTTCACCCCCATGTCCTGGGCCAGTTTTCTTGCCACATCAATTTCAAACCCGATTAATTGTCCTTGTTTGTCTTTCATGGCCCAGGGGACAAAGGTGGCCATGCCCACGCGGATGATCCCTTCTTTCTGAATCTTTTCAATGATGCTTTCTCTGGACAATTTCGCCCCTGTTTCACCGGCAGCAGCCAGTGAAGATAACAGCAGAAGCATGGCAATTGTCAGCATGTAAACCCTTTTTTTCATCCCGATCTCCTTTGGTTGGTTGTATCAATTATAGTTTATATATTTCATTTTATGTTCAAACCGCCTTATGAAGAAAGAAAGACTTGCCGTAACCGACAGATAGCATAATGCCACAGCAAACCAGATTTCAAAAGTCAAAAAGGTTTCCGATACTATTTTTTGCCCCTGCATGGTCAGATCGTAAATGGAGATGGTGCTGACCAGAGCTGAGTCCTTGATAAGGGAAACGCTTTGGCCGGCAAGCATGGGAAGGGTCTGGCGAAGCATCTGGGGAATGATCACCTTGATATAGGTGGCAAAACCAGAAAGCCCGATGCTCTGGGCCGCTTCAACCTGACCCCTGGGGACATTGATGATACCGGACCGGATGATCTCCGAGGCATAGGCCCCTTCAAACAGGCTCAGGGCAATCACGGCCGACCAGAAGGCCGATATATCCAATACCGGTGAAATCACAAAGTAGATCAGAAAAATCTGGATGAGCAGAGGAGTATTCCGGATGGTCTCCACATACACCCAGGCCGTCAGGCGCAGCATGGGAAAAACAGACAAACGGGCAAAGGCGGAACAAACCCCCATCACAATAGAAAGGACAAGGCCCAGGGAAGATATTTTTAATGTAATAACCAGGCCGTCCAGCAGCAAGCCCCGGACAAACCGCCCGTTTTCAATGGAAAAAAAATAAGGGGGCAGCCGGTACCATTGCCAATTATACGCAAGATTCTGATATCCCACAATCAGGACAGATGCCAGTATCCCCAATAAAACCACAGATTTTACCATTCCTGACGTCTGCTTCATCCGTCGCCCTTTGCCCGGCTGTTCGCCAGGCTCATCTTCCGTTTGCAAGGAATACAGGTTAGCATAAAACCAGAAAACCTGCCACCCCAATGCAAGGGGAGGGCAGGTTTTTAAAGTTCAAAAAATTAAGATTACCCCCGGAGAATCAGATTTCCTGAAACCTTATTCCAGGTTAAATCCCACGGACCATTTTTTGCCCGGCAAAGGCTTCTGGCGCCCTGTCCTTCTCCCCGGCTCCATTGGTAAATCCCATGCTGGAATGGTGAATGGTTGTAAAATCCGGATAGGCATTCCCGCCGTGTTCCGTGGCGTCCAGCCCTTCCAGTTCCTCTTCCTTTGAGACCCTCAGGCCAATGGTCCTGTCAATGAGCTTAAAAATGGCATAGGCGCAGGCAAAGGTCCAGACAAAGCAGGCCGCAATTCCAATCGCCTGGACGCTGACAATTTTAAAGCTCGTACCGCCGATATTGAAAATTCCGGCTCCCAGGGTTCCCCAGGCACCGCAGACACCGTGGACGGAAATGGCACCGACGGGGTCATCAATTCTGATCTTGTCAAAAAAGAGAACGGAAAAAACCACCAGACCCCCTGCAAAAGCCCCGATCATAACGGCACTTGCCGGCGTCACATTGGCGCAGCCGGCTGTAATACCCACAAGTCCGGCCAGGGCGCCATTGAGGCTCATGCCCACTTCGGGTTTTCCAAACTTAAACCAGGAAACAAACATGGCAACAATGCACCCGGCCGCGGCCGCCAGGTTGGTGTTGACAAAAATCATGGCAATATCCTTGCTGGCGGCTGTGGTGGAACCCGGATTGAAACCGAACCAGCCCACCCAGAGGATAAAAACGCCCAGGGCTGCCAGGGGTATGTTATGACCCAGGATGGGTTTTACCGCCCCAGTACTCGTATATTTACCCAGACGGGGCCCCAGCACCATGGCACCGGCAAGGGCTGCCCAGCCGCCCACGGAATGCACAACGGTAGACCCTGCAAAATCGATGAAGCCCAGGCCTTCCAGCCATCCGGACCCGTGGAAAAGGCTTCCCCATGCCCAGGATCCGAAAACCGGATAAATCAGGCCCGTAATGCAGGCCGAATACAACAGATATCCGATAAACTTGGTTCTTTCGGCCATGGCACCGGAAACAATGGTGGCGGCAGTGGCTGCAAAGACCACCTGGAACATCCAGAACGCTAGGACCCAGGGATCTCCGCCCACCTCAAAATCACTCAGAAAAAAACCGGTGGTCCCCAAAAAGCCGGTCTTGGAGACCCCGAACATTAGACCAAACCCAATGGCCCAGTAAACAATGGATCCCATTGAAAAATCCATGAGATTTTTCATCATGATATTGATGGCATTCTTGGCCCGGGTAAACCCGGCTTCCACCATGGCAAAGCCTGCCTGCATGAAAAAAACCAGGGCCGCGCAAACCAGGGTCCAGACATAATCGGTATGGGACTGAACCAGGTCAATGGCCGCTTTGTTGGTAATCGGGGTATGGTCACCGGCAAAGGCCGGAGGCAGAAAACAGACAAGCAGGGGGATCAGTGTTGCTAAATATTTCATTTGGAAATTCTCCTTTTTTACAGATTAAAATAAAAAAACGACTTGATTCCCCCTATAGCAAGAGAGGTGCCAAGGACACTTTTTAAATAAATTAAGCTATAACCATCTGAAATAATTTGATTATTATAATATCGCAGCTTTGATCCCAACGAACATTATATTACATTATTGAAATTAATTATTTACAATAATGTAATATATTAAATGGCTTAGAAAAAATAACAGATTGTCGTTCGTTTTTGTAATTTATAGAAAATGGCGGAAATATTGAAGACCACAACAGAGGAAAAACTATCGGCCCAAAAAGATCTGACCCAGGGGTTTACCGGCTGCATACCCTTTGGCAAATTTTTCATGGAAAAAAGGATAGGACAAGAGCTTTAATGAAGCCCGGGGAAAGGAATAAAGACACCTGGCGCCCAAATGGTATAACTCAAGGTCGCCTCTCATGGTTTTGATCTTCCGAGCATAGGCAATGCCCGGGAGGGTGTTGGCACCATGGGAGGAAACAATGGCATGGGCTGCCGCCTGGCCGCTTTTAAGCGCAAAATAAATGCCTTCTCCCAGAAGACTTTCCCCAAACCCGGCTGCATCCCCGACCAGAAGAACCCGGCCCTTTTCCGGACAATGGGCATATCCCCCCACGCCGATGGGATACCCCTTCACTGCCGAAAGCCGGTTGCTGCCAAATCGTTTCTGGGCATACTCGGCCAGCTGTCGTTGCTTTAAGGCAGGGTTTCCCGTAATGGAATAGATACCGATATTGATGTGGTCCCCTTTGGGAAAAATCCAATAATACCCTTTTCCCGGCAGGGAAAAATCAAATTCCATGGAATGGGACCCAGGATGATCTGCCCGGATATCGGCCTCAAGTGCAGGATACCGGCTAACTCGGCAAAACGGATGGGTCAGGCGTCTCACAAGTGAGTTGGCCCCGTCCGCACCAATCAGATACCGGGATTTTATCAACTGGTCGCTGGTTCTGATCTCCAGGTGAGTGCCTTTTTCTTCTATGGAAAAAATTTTTTTAACCACCTTAAATTGAGCGCCTTTTTCTTGAACCCTGTTCAAGGAAAAAAAGTCCAGCTCCCACCTCTGGGTCATATGGCAAAGGGGATTTTTATCCTGGATAAGAAAGGACTGCCCGGAGCGTGGCCGGATTTTTATGCTGCGGCAGGTCTGGCGGAGGATAGAGGAGATATCATACCGGAACAAGGCCATGGCCTTGGGTGTGATCCCTCCTGCACATGCTTTTTTTCTCGGGAAGGCATGCCTGTCCAGCAACAGCACGGAAAGCCCACCGGACAAAAGATCAAAAGCGGCTGCTGTCCCGGCAGGTCCGGCCCCTATGATAACGACATCAATCATGGTTCCTCTTTATCAGATCTATCATCAGATTTCAAATGCCGGGGATACACCCTTATTTTTTTCTTTGGGAGTATCAAGATGCATCTGTTTTTTTGCCAAAAAGTTGTTTCTATTTACCGCCTTTTTCGAAAAACTTCTGGCACAGATCCGAACTCCCAAAGGAAGACTCTTTATTTTTTTGAGTTCAAAATAATATGTTAACGTTTTTCATACCGATTCTGGAGATCAAAACAGGTGCCGCCCATTGTTGGTATCTTCTTGTGGTATATTAAGGCTCAGTGGTTATAAGACATCTGATCTGAAAATCGCCTTTGCCAACAATTGCTTTTACCAAACCTTCAACACCTGCCAGGAAGAAACCCAGGGACGGTATTTGTTTGGCTTTGACACCCGCCAGTGGGATATTCCCCGGCTCCGGGAACGATTGGAAAGCATAGTGTCCGAGCACAGTGTTTTCAAAAACTTTGAGGTTGAGCATGGATTTTAGCACCTTGGGAAACGGATCATGCACGTAATTGCGTGCAGGCTTGACCGGAAAAAAAAATCACAATGGATTTATTCTGATCTCCATATCCGATAAGACCGAGCAGACCCAGATGGAAAGAACCCTCAGAAAATACAAATCCCATTTGGAGGAATTGGTCCCCAATGGCTCCAGGGAGCTTGCAGAGCTGAACAAAAAGCGGTTAGAGGAAACCGAATGGCTGAACATCACCCTGGGCTCCATTGGATTTGATCCCTATTTTACGACCAAACAGCTAAGCAAGGAAACGGGAATGGGCCTTGCCATGGTTCACGATCAGGGAAAACGCCGTGGCCATTATCAAATCAGATCCCATGGAAGCGTTTGGAATCGTTGATATCAGCTGGGGCGGGGTTGCCGTTTGCCTGAACACTCTGCCGGCAGATTAGCAACAATTCAGTGAAATTGCCATTTGGGATCAATAGGCGCCCATGGCCTGGAGGACTTTTAAGGTTAAGAAGGCGCCATTGACCGATTTCACCGCATACATCGCATCTCCCAGCCGGATGGCCTTGGTTTCCCTGTGGAATCGCTGGGGATAGGCATATCCCGGATCCAGATCCAGCAGATACAGATCCAGCACCACCTGCCCCCCCTCAAGCCCTTTGAATACCAGACAGGTATTTTTGACCATTACCCGATCATTCTTCACCAATAGCAGCTGCTGGGCCGAAACCTGGGATTTCGCCGTTACATTCCCAGAAGTGCCCCGGTTCCGCCACGCTTCAAACCGGGCCTTGGAAGTGGGTGTCGAAACATAATAGGTAATCCCAAAGGGCACAGCCAGACAGAAAAAAATAAAAAGGATGGCCAGCCAGCCTTTTTTATTGGGCAATGGCATCTGTGTCTCTCCCTTTTTATAGTACGAAAAATCTCATACCCGATCATATTACCTGGCTTTTGCCTTGTCAAATCCAAAGAGATTTTTACCTGTTATTTCATTGGATTACCCCGATATCCCAAACACAAATTGAGCCATAACGCATTCCATGTTTTTATTCAATCAGGCCATAAAGAAGCCTGATCTCCTCCTCCCATTTGGATGGATCCGGTGTTTCAAGCACCATGGGAATATGATCGAACCGGGGGTCGTTCATGATGAATTTAAACGGCCCAAGCCCCAAAGATCCCTGTCCGAGACACGCGTGTCTGTCCACACGGCTTCCGAATGTTTTTTTTGAATCATTCAGGTGCACGGCTTTCAGATAGCTTAT
>JAHIVS010000664.1 GCA_018816605.1 Pseudomonadota bacterium | reverse complement strand
CAGGAAGTCATTGTATTCAAAGTCAAAGACAAGGAATTGGGTCTCATGGTAACACCGCCTGTGGATGCCCTGGAGCTATCGCTGAATATTGACCCAAGCACATTAAAACAAAAAGCCATCAGTGGGTCCATGATCATCAATGACCACACCACATTGCTGGTGGATATTTTTGAACTGGTAAGAACATTAAACCCGGATTGGTTTGTCCAGGAGGCAAAGGTTGCCGCAGAAATGGCCGAAGACGGTGAAAAAATAATTCTCTTTGCAGAAGATTCCGCTTTTTTCAGACACCAGGTGAAGGCTTTTATTGAAGAAGACGGATTCAAGGTTATTGAGGCTGAAGACGGATTGATTGCATGGGAACTTCTAAAGGAACGGGTTGATGAGATTGATCTGGTGGTTACGGATCTTGAAATGCCCAATATGGATGGATTCGAATTCACAAAACGAATTAAAAATGATCCAAAGTACTCCCACCTGACGGTTATTGCCTTAACCTCCCTTGCAAGTGAGGCACATATTGAAAAGGGTAAAACGGTTGGTATTGATGATTACCAGATCAAACTGGACAGGGAAAAACTGATGAAAACCATTAGAAACCACCTGAATCTATCCAGATAATTTCTTTTTTCTAACCCTTAAGGAGAAAAAAAATGGCTGAGACGACCAAAGATAGTTCTTCAGACGATATTGAATTTTCCACATTTTACGTTGGGGGCGCACTGTGTGGTATCGATATTCTAAATATACAGGAAATAAACAAAAATTTTGAGATCACCCAGGTACCCCAGGCATCTGACTATGTTGAAGGCATTTTGAACTTAAGGGGGAGAATTGTCACCATCATAGATCTGGGGAAGAAGCTGGGCCTTGAGCCTGTCAACAAAGACAAGGACAACCGGAACATTATTGTCAATTCCGATGATGAACATATCGGACTATTGGTTGACGCCATCAGTGATGTTGTTCCAGCCGTTAGAAGTGATATTGAGCCGGCGCCTTCAAACATTGGCGGGGTCAAAGGAAAATTTTTTAGGGGCGTTCTAAAAACGGAAACTCAGTTGATCGGCATTCTGGACATTAATGAGGTACTCAAAGAATAAATGGAGACACTAAAAGTAGTTGTTGTGGACGATACCATTGTCTACAGAAAAATTGTAGGAGATGTCCTCAAAGCGATACCCGGCGTGGAAGTGGTGGGAACAGCCAATAACGGAAAAATCGCCTTGTCCAAAATCGCCGCCTTTTCACCGGATCTGATCACCCTTGATATTGAAATGCCGGAAATGAACGGCATCGAAGTGCTCCAGGAGCTTCACAAACTCCCCTCTCCCCCCAAGGTTGTCATGCTGTCCACCCTGACCCGGGAAGGCAGTGAAATGACGATCAGGGCCCTGGAACTTGGGGCGTTTGATTTTGTTCCCAAGCCCGATGACGGCACGATGGCCGAAAATATGCTCAAGGTTAAACAGGCATTAGAACCCATTGTCTACGCGCTGAAACGGCAACAGACGACCCGGTTTAACCTCCGAACCAGATTGTCATCCCAGGTTCCTTTAAAAAAAACAGAACCAAAACCCGTCACACCAAAGATGCCCCTGGTTGCGCGGGTGCATTTAAAAACAAAATCCGAGATCATCGGCATTGGCATCTCCACAGGTGGCCCCAATGCACTGACGCGGATGATACCCATGTTGCCTGCCGATTTTAAAGCACCGATCCTGATTGTCCAGCATATGCCTCCCATGTTCACGGCCTCCCTGGCCAACAGCCTGAACAACAAGAGCAAGCTTGAAGTAAAGGAAGCCGAAGATGGGGATGTCATTCTTCCCGGTCGGATTCTGATTGCTCCGGGTGGGAGACAGATGAAAATTGTGGCCGGTGGAGATGGTATTTCCAGAAAAATTAAAATTACGGATGACCCCCCTGAAAATAGCTGCAGGCCTTCTGTGGACTATCTGTTTCGGTCAATTGCCCAGCATTATGTGGGACGCGCCACAGGTGTTATTATGACAGGGATGGGGTCCGATGGATCTAAGGGACTTGCACTGATGAAAAAAAACGGCAGCCAGGTCATCGCCCAAGATGAAGCGACCTGCACTGTTTTTGGCATGCCCAAAGAACCCATTGAATCCGGCATTGCTGATGTGATCGCCCCCCTGGATAAAATCGCAGATGAAATTGTCAAAACCGTTAATTTGTAGCACCTAACCCCTATTTTTAAACGACAAACCCTATGACGAAAATTAATGTGACCCCAGCAGAATTTAAAGATTTTTCAAAATATATTCTCGACATATCGGGCATATCCCTGGATGTTGGCAAAGAATATCTGCTGGAAACCCGTCTGGGTTCCATCATCAACCGGTTGGATTGCGGGTCTTTCACGGAATTGCTGCGACTGGCCAAATCCGATTACAAAAAGACATTGGAAAATGAAATCATAGATGCCATCTCCACCAACGAGACCTATTTT
>JAHIVS010000663.1 GCA_018816605.1 Pseudomonadota bacterium | reverse complement strand
GGATAGGTCACATTTGAGATAATAATCATAACTCGGTCTCCTTTGAAACGCTTTTGGGGTCTGCCTGATAATGGCCATACCCAGAGGATTGTGTCAAACCTTTTTCATCCATTGAAAATATATATACAAATACAGATTTTCATCGGATATCTCAATTTGACTTCACACCCCTGTCTCTTTAAAATGAAAGATCAACCCATTAACCATTAGAGAAACGCATATGAAAAAAGAACTGGATTGTCGAAAATTGGACTGCCCGGCCCCGGTGCTGCAAACCAAAAAACTCCTTGAAAGTGAAGCCCTGAGCCATATCCGGATTCTGGTTGACAATGATGCAGCCGTGGAAAACCTCAGCCGGTTTTTAAGTTTCCACGGCTTTGAAGTCTCTGTCGACTCGGACGGTATCTGCTCTGCCGTGGAAGGCATAAAAGATACGGCAGATGCAATAAAAGCAGAACCCGCCCCAGCACCTGTAAGGACCCAGGTTCAGTCCCAAAAAATCATGGTCCTTATATCTTCCGCCCGGATGGGACGGGGAGATGATGATCTGGGTGAAAAACTGATGGTCAATTTTATTAAAACCCTGAAAGAATTGGGAAAAGAGCTGTGGCGGCTTGTGTTCGTCAACCACGGGGTAAAATTGTCCACAATGGAGTCACCGGTCCTGGAAGAACTTATGGCCCTTGAGGCCGACAATATTGATATTCTCGTGTGCGGGGCCTGCCTGACCCATTTGGGCCTCATGGAGAAAAAAAAGGTGGGGCAGACCACCAATATGCTGGATATTGTCACCTCCATGCAATATGCCGACAAGGTGATCAACCTGTAAACGCCCAAAACCACCATGGACAATCGGCTCTTTTCCTACTTGTTGCTGACAAAAAAATCGTCTATGATTTTTTCCGACTTGAGTTTTTGCCCAAAGGCAGCCGCATCTGCTTTATCTGAAAACTCAGAAATCCGCACCACATACCAGGTTTTACCCCCCCCACCCACTTCTGAGATAAAGGGGTTAAACCCTTTTTTCTTTAATACTGCGACATACCGGTCTGCATGGTCTTTTGTCAAATAGGCGGCAACCTGGATGGTAAAGGGTTTTGGAGCCTGAATTTCAATCATTTTGGGTTCTTTTTCCACACCCCTTGAGTTTAATATATGGGAAATGGTATTGCCCAGAAAAAACAACAGCCACACAGACAAAAGTCCCATGGCGCCGACCTTGAGATAAAAACCGACCCGCTCCCGTTCCCTGACAAAGGCAATGATATTTCCCAGTAATAAAATACAAAAGCTTAAAAACGAGACAATTGCCCTGCCCACACTTTTCAGGCCCACCCCGGCTGCCCGGGGAAAAGTAGCAGCCAGCTGTATAAGCTGTCGCCCAAAATCAAGTGGGCGGGAGGCTGGCCGGGAAGGGCGAGACGGCTGAAAATGGGGGGAGTGGAGAGAACGAAGGGATGTGGATCTGACAGGGAGAGGCGCTTTTTTCTCAACCATCTCATCGGGCTCGCCCAAAAGCGCCTGTATTGTTTTCCGGTAGACGCGTTTATTTTCCTCTGCCAATTCCGGGTCATCCAGAATATTCTTGTACAGGCGCTTGGCGGCATAGTCCATCCGCCCCAGATCCAGCAGCACATCGACCAGCAAAACCGCAAGCTTTTTATGGGTGTAGTGGATATTGGCAAGGGCGGTCAGCACTTCCTGTTCCAGATCGCCTGCCTGGCCTTCTTTTTTAAGCTGCTCAAGCCACAAACCGGCCAGGGTTTCATCTCCGGGACTTGACTTGAGATATACGGCCGATGCCAATTTGAGATAAGGACTTTCAATACCGTTGGTAAGGGAAAACCTGGCCAGGGCACCGGTCAGGCGGGTGCTGATTTTTTTGGAAAACAGCGGTGATAATAAAAAGGTATCATAGGTTCTGACGGCCTGGGCATAGTTTCTCTCAGCACGGGATAAAATTCCGGCCCGCTCCCAGATTTCCCCTTCCTTTATCAGTTTGTCTATCTGGCGTTTGCCCATGCGATCAAGAAAGGTCCCGATGATGATCCCCAGAACAAAAAGCAGGGCTGTACCCAGCACCGCCGGAGGAACCCCGGGAAAAACATTTGACAAAGAGGCCATGAAATAGAAACAAACAGGACCTGCCGCAAGGGCGATGATCCAGAGCCGGAGGCTGAAATTTCCCATGGGCCGTATCATTTCTCCCCCCTCCCGCAGGCAGCCTGATTTGTTTTCAAAGGCACAACAATGGAGGGTCCAGTGCTTTTGGGTGCACATCCGCTAACAGGGTCAACTGCCTCAAACCGGATATTGTCCGGGATGGCAAAATCCCTTTCCGGCTCGCCTTTCATGGCATTGATCATGAACTCAGCCCAGATGGGGGCTGCCCCTCTGCCGCCGGTGATCCCGGTCCCATGGGTATCTTTCAGGCGTTTTTCTTTATCATACCCGGTCCACACAGACACGCACAGGGACGGGGTAAATCCG
>JAHIVS010000721.1 GCA_018816605.1 Pseudomonadota bacterium | reverse complement strand
TGGCTGCCAGGGCAAAAAGCATAAATCCGGCCAGTGTACCTAAAAGGATGAAAGGTTTTTGGATAGTAAGAAGAAAGATTTGTCTGAAATCAAAGCCATAATCAAATGCCAGGAAAGTGGTGAAATGCAGAGAAAAGAAGAAAAAAGTGTATAAACCCAGAGTACGGCGGTGTTTTGAAAGTTTTTTCCAGCCGGTGACGGTAATCAACGGGGTTACTGCAAGCGCAATAACAAGCATATTTAAAGCTGCGCGGCCAAAAAACTGTTCTATAAATTGAATAGGGTTGAAGGTTAGTTGATGCATGAAATACTTGTAAATAAATTCGGCAAGCGGTAACAATCCAATAACATGAATGCAAATACGAAGCCAGGGAAACGACAGAACACGCGAAGAAAATGAGCGAGTGATGGGAAGCACAACATTATTTGTCACGGTTTCCTCAATAATTCTTTATTAGGTCCATACCTTCATAAAGGTAAGCCACCTGATCAGAATAACCGTTGAACATAAGCGTATCACGGCGGTTGAACTCGCCAATTCGACGTTCAGAAGCCTGGCTCCAACGGGGATGATCTACCTCGGGATTGACATTGGCATAGAAGCCATATTCATTGGGGGCAATAGTGCTCCACATGGTGGCGGGTTGCTTGTCTGTGAGGTCGATTTTCACGATTGCCTTGATGGATTTAAATCCATACTTCCAGGGGACCACCAGACGAATGCCGCCGCCGCTCTGTGCAGGGAGTTCTCCGCCATATAATCCTGTGGCGAGGAGGGTGAGGTCGTTCATGGCTTCGTCAATCCGCAGTCCCTCCTCGTAGGGCCAGGGATAAGTGGACTGTTTTTGCCCGGGCATTTCATCGGGTTTGTAGATGGTTTCAAAACGGACATATTTAGCGCCTGCAGTGGGTTCAACATCTTTTAGCAATTTGGCGAGTGGAAATCCCATCCAAGGAATAACCATACTCCAGGCTTCGACACAGCGCAGACGATAAATGCGTTCTTCAGGTGGATATTTCTTTATCAGATCGTCAACGCTGAACTTGCCGGGTTTGTTGACCATGCCTGAGATTTCCACATCCCATGGGGATGTTTTGAAATCTTTGGATAGATTTGCTACCCGTTGTTTATCAGTGGTGAACTCATAATAATTGTTGTAATTAGTGATTTCATTGAAGGTATTAGGAACATCCCCGGAGGAGGAGGCTTGTGTGCCCAATAGGGTTCCAGAAGGGGTTGCTTTTTCTGTCGGTACAGCGCAAGACACCAAGGCAACGCTGCCAGCGATAACACCGGCTGCCTTCATAAAGTCTCTTCTTGATAGATAGACTTGTTTAGGCGTAATTTCTGATGAGGGGATTAAGGGTATTTTCATGATTCCTCTTGGTTAATTTTCTTTCTCATTAAGTAATGAGATGATCGCATCTTCTGTTTCTTGATATTTACCTTCACCAATATGGGTGTATCGGATGTGTCCCTGTTTGTCGATCAAATACAGACTGGGCCAATAACGAGTTTCATAGGCTTGCCAGGTGTTGCCAAGGTTGTCTTCTGCTATTGCATAAGGGATATTCAATTCTTTGACAGCCTGTTCAAGATTTGTCAGTACAGACTCTCGGTCAAACTCAGGAAAATGGTTGCCAATGATGACCAATCCGTCAGAAGAATATTTTTCATGCCAGTCTATCAAATGGGGAACCACATTGCGGCAGTTAATACAACCAAAGGTCCACATGTTTATGATCACGACTTTGCCTTTTAAATCAGCAAGCTTGAGAGGGCTTGGCGTATTAATCCATACCGTGTTGGTTAATTCAGGCGCAATACCAAGGTCAGGCAAGTTGACTGATGTGGATTGCTTAACCTCTTCTTTGAAGGGGCTGCAAGCTGCGAGAACCAAAAAACCGACGAAAATGAATGATAAGAGTAAGCGCATAACCATATCTCCTTGTTGATAAGGTTATGTTAACCAACAATTGTTACTAAATTCTTAACTGTTGAAGAACAGAGGATTAACGTCGTGGAAGTGTAATTGTGAAAGCAGTTCCCCTAAGGCGCTCACTCTGAACAGAAATCTCGCCTTTATGAGCTTCAACCACCCCTTTGGCGATGGCCAGTCCCAGCCCTGCACCGCCACTAACTCGACTGCGAGATTTATCACCTCTGTAAAAACGTTCAAAAACATGGGGGATGTCTTCAGGTAAGATGCCTTCACCAGAATCACTGATGCAAACAGTTACCACATCGGTGCCGCTGTTAGCGGTGATATTTATTTCGCCATTAAGTGGCGTATAGCGGATGGCATTGCTAACCAAATTATTAATTGCACGTCCCATCCAGAGCACATCCATGATAATCGTGTCCACACCCTCATCGGCTGAACCGCACAGTTTTACCCCTTTTTGTGCAGCCAAACTGGAAAAACTTTCAAGTGTGTCTGAAATGAGATCACTAATCGAAGCGGCTTCAAGGTTAAGCGGCATGCCGCCTGAATCTAATTGTGAGATTTGAAAGAGGTCATCCACTAAAAAAGAAAGTGTGTCGACATGTTTCTTGGCTTGAGATAGGTAGTTTTGAATTTCTTTTGGATCTGTGACAACACCATCAGAAAGCGCTTCGACTAATAACCGGATTGATGAAAGGGGAGTGCGCAGGTCGTGACCAGCCCAGGCGACCAAATCACGGCGCAAAGTTTCAAGTTCTTTTTGTTTTTGATCGGCTGTTTGCAACTGCTGAGCCATTTTATTGAAAGAATCTGCGAGCGATGCAATTTCATCTCTTCCGGGGATATCCGCTCGGGTGGATAAATCTCCTTTTTCAATTGAATGGGTGGCAGATTCAAGACGTGAGATGCGATCAATGAGCGCACTGGTAAAAAAGCTGCCCAATGCAATCGCGATACCGCCCGCAAACAAAAGCAAAACTGTTGCCAACAATAGATCGTGTTCGCTGGCAAACATCAATCGTGCTGTCAACCACACATTCAAAAAGGTTAATAGGCTTGCAATTACATAAGATCCCAGCAGCACCCAACGCAATGAAGGAGCAGATTTTAACCAATTAAACCGATAAGCGCCGTAGCCGATGGCAATTGAGAGAACTGCAGTAATGGCTAGAAAAAGGGCCATATGCTGCAAGTCTCCAAATGTTGGACGCATCAATAAATAGAAAATTGCCAGTGAGATTAGCAGAATGACTGCTATTGTTGTGGCAAAAAACAGGGTGCGTTTTTTCGAATTCTTCATGGTTTATGGCTCGAATTTGTACCCTACACCCCAAGTAGTCACAAGATGCAGCGGCGAGGTGGGATCTTTTTCTATTTTTTCACGCAGGCGTCTTATGTGAACTGTGACTGTGCTCGGGTCAATAAAATCATGCAAGCCCCAGACGCTTTCAAGAAGCTGGTCGCGTGAAAAGACCTGTCGGGGATGTGTCGCAAGGTGAAAAAGTAAATCAAATTCTTTTGCTGTCAGCATAATTTCAATGCCGTTTATAAGAACTTCTCTAGTGTGAGGATTTATGTTGAGATTGCCTGCTTGAATGATTCCCTGACTTGGGGATTCTAATTTGGTTTGTGTGCGGCGCAAAACTGCCCTAACTCGGCTGACCAGTTCTTGCGGACTAAAAGGTTTGACGACGTAATCATCTGCGCCAAGTTCAAGACCTGCGATGCGGTCACTTTCTTCACGCCTTGAAGTCAGCAAGATCACCGGCACATCTGAGTGGTCACGAATACTTCTAATTAGTGAAAAGCCGTCCATACCTGGAAGCATAACATCCAAAATAACCAGGTCAGGCAATATTTTTTCAAATTGTTCAAAAGCCAATATTCCATCTGAAAAAGTGGATACTTCAAATCCAGCCCTTTTTAAATACAAGCTGACAACTTCACTAATACTTGGTTCGTCTTCAACAATCACAATTTGGGTCATATTTTTCTCACCACGATTCATTGTATACTAAAAATATTACACAACTCTTAACGCTTCTTCATTGAATCGTAATGTATTCTTCTTATTTTTGTAATTTGTCACGTCTAAAATAGAACTATATTGAAATGGAGGAAGAAATGAATAAAAAAGTATTGTTTACACTGATTAGTATGGTTTTTATCATTGCGGCTTGTTCACCTGCAGTACCCACCGAGGAAGCTATGATGGAAAAACCCACCGACGCTATGATGGAAAAGGCGACAGATGATATGATGGACACTCCAACTGAAGTTACGGAAGCCATGGCTACAGAAGAAATGGAAAACAAAGACATGATAACTCCTGGTTTCTTTGATGTGTTACTGACAGACGTGAATACCGGAGAGTCATTCAAGATTTCAGATTACGCCGGCAAAGTCGTCTTGGTTGAAAATCTGGCCATGTGGTGTTCTAATTGCAAGAAACAACAAGATCAAGTAAAAGTATTACACGAATTACTCGGCATGGATTCTGATCTGGTTTCGATCGGTTTAGATGTCGATACAAATGAAAAAGCCGAAGATCTGAAGAAATACATAGAAGGCAATGGTTTTGACTGGATTTATGTGATTCCCCCACAGGAAGTATTGCAAGAAATCGGCAATTTATATGGTGCAAATTTCCTAAATCCACCTAACACCCCCATCTTTATAATTGACCGCAAAGGCCAAGTGCATCCAATGCCATTTGGAGTAAAAAGTGCAGATGAATTAAAAGCATTTATTGATCCCTTCCTGGCCGAAGGAATGTAAACCCAATAATTTGATTCTGGCTGGTAATCGCGATTCGCGATTACCAGCCAGAATATTCGAAAGGTTCCTGATGGAAGCCATTTTAACATCAATCAGTCTCGGTTTACTCGCCAGTGCCAGCCCCTGCATTATTCCACTTTACCCGGGGTATCTCGCTTATCTGAGTGGAGCAGCGACGGGTGAAAAACGTAAAGGGCGTTATTTCTTGGGGTTCTTTGTCTTGGCAGGTGTTTTAACTATGATGCTCTTTCTGGGCCTGGTGATTGCACTCCTGTCTGTCTCGGTCGGTCGGGCATTATCTATTATCATTCCCATCGCAGATTTGTTGCTAATCACGCTAGGTACTTTGCTGTTAGCAGACAAGAATCCTTTCAAAGCGCTGCCACAAATCAAGATCCCGGCAATGCGCAATCCGTTTGTCAATGCATTCATGTATGGGTTACTTTATGGGCCAATCGCCCTGCCGTGTTCCGGTCCGCTTGTGGTGGGTATTTTTGCCATTTCACTTACCAGCGCCGAAGCTTTGAGCCGGCTGGGCACATTTTTGTGGTTTGGCATTGGTTTTGGATTGCCCTTATTATTGTTGTCATTGATCTCTGGTGCACTGCAGCGAACGATCACCCGCTGGCTGGCCATGCATTCAAGATTGATCAATGTTATCGGTGGACTTCTGCTGATCGGCATTGGGGTATATGATTTTATTGTTAACTTACCCTTGATTCGACTGGTTTTAGGATTTTAGCTTAGCACTTAAAGAAAAACAGGTCAGAGATAATATTCTGACCTGTTTTTTGTTTAGGTGGGGTTATTCTGATGGTGCGGGTTCTATAAAAATGACATCTGCGTATCCCAGGGCCAGAAACAGGCGTGAGAGATAGCTTTCTGCATTCCGTTGTGCAATCTCAAGAATGCCGTCTTCAATGGCGGATTTTCTGATTTCTTGTTCAGCAGATTGTCTGGCCAGGGTCTCAAGATTGGGGTCTGATTGGCGCAAGATGCTGGTTTCGCGATCAAAAATATAAGATTTT
>JAHIVS010000086.1 GCA_018816605.1 Pseudomonadota bacterium | reverse complement strand
GACCCCCATTCCCACATCGGCATGGAGCGACAGGGTGAGCCTCTGGGTGAATCAGAGGTGGATGATACCATCAACCCCTTTTCCCCCCTGCATGATCCAATCAACTCGATTTATTTTGATGACCGGGCATTGAAAGAAGCGGTTGATTTCGGGGTGCTTTACTCGTGTGTCCTGCCGGGAAGCCGCAATATTCTGGGGGGACAGGCCAAGGTCATTCGAAATTTTGCCAGGAACCGTCAGTCGGCTGTGATCCGGGATTGCGGGTTTAAAATGGCCCTGGGATACAACCCAAGGACGGCAACTGCCTGGAAAGGCGCAAGACCCACCACCCGAATGGGGACCTGCGCGCTGCTGGAAAATTATTTTTTGGAAATTCTCAGAAAGGAAGCCCAGGCGCGAATTGAAAAGGAAAAGGCGGTATGCAACCTTTCCGATCATGAAAATGCGCAGCATCTGGACCTGATCAAACGGGCCTATGACCTTGCCTTGTCACAGGAGCAATGGGCTGTTTTCAAGCTTCTTAATGGGAAAACCAGTGCCAAGGTGCATGTTCACAAGGCCGATGATGCCCTGTACCTTATTGATTTGAAGCGGCGGTTTAACTTGAATGTAACGGCGGAACATGCCTGTGATATCGGCGAGGTTGAAATTTTTAATGCCCTTGCAGAAAACGATATCCCGGTTGTTTACGGCCCTGTGGGATCATTTGACTATAAGGTGGAGCTTAAAAATGCCTCGTATAAACATGCGGCAGCGTTGATGCAGTCCAAGGCTGATTTTGGCCTCATGACCGACCATCCGGTGATCCTGGCCCATCATCTCCGGGACTCTTTGAAATATTTTTTAATCCATGGGATGCTTCCTGCAGATGCCATTTCATTGATTACCCATAAAAATGCCGCCATTCTGGGGGTGGACGATTGTCTGGGCGCAATTGAGGTTGGAAAACTTGCCAGCCTGATTGTATGGGATAAGGATGTCTTTTCTCTGGGGGCATTCCCCTTGCTGGTCATGGCCGAGGGCAGTATCATTCGTGACAGGCGCTGACAGGTCCTCCCCATTAACGGGATTTGAAATCGGTTTTGTCAAGCCCCAGCTTTTTCATCTTTCCGTATAACCCCCTTGGGTGGATTCCGGCAATTTTTGCTGCCTCTCCGACCCGTCCCCGGGTTTGTTCCAGGATGATTTCAAGGTATTTTTTTTCCACCTTGTGGAGCACCTGTTCGGTCACCTGTGCAAGGGTTTTGTCCTTCCAGGCATCGGCCATAGGTTCATTGAACAGTGACAGATCCAGGGAGGAGGAGCCCTTTTCCTGGAAGGAGTCGGGAAGATTATCAATGGAGACGGTGTCCGATCTGCATAAAAGGACGGCCCGTTCAATTACATTCATCAGTTCCCGGATATTGCCGGGCCAGGGGTATTGACAAAGGGCTTCCATGGTCAACGGGGAAAACAGGTGGATCTCCCGGCCGATTTTCATGTTGCACACCTTTAAAAACTGGTTGGCCAGGGCAGGGATGTCCTGTTTGCGTTTTCTTAAGGGAGGAAGGGTCAAGGTGATCACCCCCAGCCGATAATATAAATCCTGGCGGAAATTGCCTTTTCGAATCTCCTCTTCCAAATCTTTGTTGGTGGCGGCAATCACCCTCACATCCACCCAGACAGGGGTTTCACCCCCCACCGGCGTAAATTCAAAGTCCTGTAGCACCCGAAGCAGTTTGGACTGCATGTGCAGGGACATTTCTCCGATCTCATCTAAAAAAATAGTGCCGCCGTGGGCCAGTTCAAAAGCCCCGCGCCGGGAGCGGACCGCACCGGTAAATGCGCCCTGTTCATGGCCGAATAGTTCACTTTCCATGAGCTGCTCGGGAATGGCTGCCATGTTGATGGGAATAAAAGGGCCCTGGGATCTGTGGCTTTCCGCATGAATGGACTTGGAGAGATGCTCCTTGCCCACCCCGGTTTCTCCCAGCAGCAGCAGGCTGGAATCGCTGTTAACGACCTGCTGAACCTCCTCCATAAACCGCTGCATATCTTCCGAGTTTGAAACAAAATCATTCAATCGGGGCTTGATCCTGCCCCGCTGATCCAGCCGGTCAACATAATAAAACTGCCGTCTGGACTCAAGGGTGCTTTCAATGGCCTCCATCAGGCTGTCCT
>JAHIVS010000662.1 GCA_018816605.1 Pseudomonadota bacterium | reverse complement strand
TGATAACTTGCTGGACACACACCAAATGGTAAACCAAGGAGATGCGTGTGCAAATTTTCTGGGATGAGAATATTGAATTTCTAAAGAAAAAAGATCGCCTCCTGCATCAAAGGGTCACAGCTTACACCATGGGAGATGTGGGAAATATTCTTCCCACAGATACAGTTCCCACGTTTCGGTTTCATCGTCCCGGTAAAAAATATGAATATGCCTGCCATCCTCTGGACCCCATCCGTGAAATTATGGACAGGTTGCCCATTTTGAAGAATGAAAATAAACTCAATGAGACGGTCTGTATTTTTATCGGAATGGGGCTTGGATATAGCCAAAAGCTTGCTTTTGAACAAAGGGAGGATATCTTCAGGATGATCATTCTGGAGCCATCCCTGGATATGTTTTGCCTGGCACTGAAATATGTCGATTTACGTCCCCTTATTCAAGCGGATAAGGTTTTTATCTTTGCCGGAGATATCGATTGGGATGATTTTAATACCACAATCAGCAATAAAAAAATTGAAACTGATTTTTTGATCAGTGATGATCCTGCGCTGTTCGATTGGAATCCGGATCTCTACAAAGGTGTCAAAAACAAAGCCCACACATGTGCTTCCCGCGTCATATCAGGGTTCGGAACACTGAATCAGTTTGGGGAGCAGTTGTTCAAAAACAGAATCGCCAACCTGACCCTTTTCAGAGAATCCAATCCAGTGGATGTTTTAAAAGGCGCTTTTAGCGGCAAACCCGCTGTGCTCGTTTCGGCAGGACCTTCTCTTGAAAAAAGCATGGAATTATTAAAAAAGGCAGTCGGACATTGTGTGATGATTGCAGTGGATTCTGCGGTGGCTCCCCTGTTGCAAAACGGGATAACCCCGGATATTGTCACCACTCTGGATTTTAGAAATTTGAATTCCGAAAAGCTGTCACCGGACATCATTGGGCCATCTGATTTTTCTCTTGTTGCGGCCATTGTGACATCACCCCGGACCGTCAAGCGCCTGTCTGTGAAAAATCTATTTTTCAGTTTTCAGGAGAATGATACCCAGAATTGGATTTTAAAAGCATTGAACATAAAGCATCAACTGCCTCCGGTAAATACAGTCGCTTTGCTTTCTTTGGGTTTCGCCCAGATCATCGAAGCCGATCCAATTGTTCTGGTCGGGCATGATTTTGCTTTAACATCAACGACGGATGACCATGCGAAAGGGACGGTTATATCCGAGGGGTGGCATTTGAATCCTGACACCATAGCGGTGCCGGGTGTAGATGGGAAGCCTGTCAAAACCCTGGGTTTTTTACTTGAGTTTAAGCAGAATTTTGAACAGCTTATCAAAGGAGACAATCGAAATTACATTAACGCGACGGCTTCCGGTGCCCAGATTGAGGGGACAGATGTTTTGGATCTGGCATCTGTGATGGCCACGTATATGGATAGGGAAATGTCAGCGTCCGATATTATGGATGCACATACCCGAACAATGGCGCAATCGGATGCGCTTTCTTTCATCAAGGCCGCACAGGAAGAGTTGGCCGTTGCCGGAAAAACATTCGCCCAGGTTCAAAAAATGATAAATCTGAATGCAAAGATCGAATTGTTTTTGAAGGGCAGGAAAAAAAATTTCCAGAACATTTTATGTTTTTCCCAGCTTCCCTCTAAAATTCAGGCAGTCAAACAGAAAATCATAAAACTTCGCGCCGGATTAACCCTTTTTATGGCCATGGAAGAGGTTGCCGCTGAAAAGGTTATTGCGGCCAAAAAAATTCAGGAACTCGAGGTGACAAAAAATTATCTTGAGCTGTTAGCCAAGGAATCCAGGGTGATGGGGCTTGAGATGCAGGGTCATCGTTGCGGGTTGGAAGTGTTCATCCAATCGGTTGGAGACCTGGTTTTGTATTTGAAAAAAGAAGATCGCCTGTTAACCAAAATTACAAAAAACAGGTACGACGAAACTGATTTAATTGAGCTGGGTAAGCTTTATTTGGGTGCTCTGGACGCTGTAAAAGCCCAGAAAATTCTTGAAAGATGCCGGTTGGAATATCCGGATTCCGCCCGCGCCATGCTTTGCCTGGGTGAGGCCCGGGCACACTTGTTGGATTTTGATGCTGCATTCCGGTATTGGGAAGATGCAGGAAAAAAAGAGCCAAGCGTAAATACGGATATCATCAAAACACGGAAAGCATTGGCCCAAGGCTGGATCCAAAGGGGGGAAAAGGATCCTTTTATATTCGAGATGTGTTTGGGACGGGCATTCCAATTATGGGATGAAAAAGAGTTCTGTGTTCAACAAAAAGAAGCGGAATGGGCAAGATGCGCAGGGCTCATGAGACAGCGCTTGGCGGATAAAAAAATTGGCCAGGTGGAATCTGCTCTTATGTCCTGGGGGCCTGTTCGGGATTTCACTCCGGAATGGTATTATCTTATGGCAAGGGTATTTTCAGAGAAAAATGGAAAATCAGAAGCATTGTCTCACATCGAAACAGCCCTTAAAAAACAGCCGGATCACCCGGAATGGATGTCTTTTCGGGCAAGGCTTCTGTTGGAAACAGATCAGTTTGATCAGGGCATCGCATGTCTGGAAAAAGCGGTTGCGTTGGATTCTGCACAGGCCATATTGTGGGAGGAACTGGGAGATACCCTGTTTGGGCTCAAGGATTTTACAACCGCGGCCATCGCCTATGAAAAATGCTTTGCTGCATTGCCGGACAAGGTGGATGTGCTCAGAAAGTTTGGTGATTGTCATTTTCATACCCACCAGTTTGAGGTGGCGCAAAATGCATATCTGGTCGTGCTGGAAAAAGACAGCGGCAATGAAATGGCAAGGGCGAATCTTGATAGAATAAAGCCCTAGGCCTCCATACGCACATGGTGATATGGTGAAACTAAAAACAGATGTTCTTGTCATAGGGGCAGGTCTGGCCGGAATTCGGGCAGCCTTGGCTGCAAAAGAGGCGGATCCCCATGCCCATGTCACCCTTGTCAGCCTTTCGTCTGATCCCCACGGCTCTTCTTTTTCCAATGTGCATAACCGGCTGGGAATTCAGGTCTGCCAGGACGACGATGAAAAAAAAATGTTTGTCAGGGAAGCCATTTCCATTGCCCCCCCTGGAGAAATAAATCCCAAACTTGTAAAAATACTGGCAGATGAAAGTTGGGAGGCATTTCAAGATCTCCAGCAATGGGGGGCAAAAATCAAAAGGGATTCCAATGGAGTTCCGGTTCGCGTGCGGGGGTGTTTTAGTCCTGTTCAGGCCCGGGCATATATTCTCCTGGAGATGGATCATTTTTTCGATGAATTGAAAAAAAGAGTTGAGGACCAGGGAATTGATTTTATGCCCGGATGGCAGGCGGAAGACTTTTTGACCGGTGGAGATCTGGAGTGTCCGAGGGTACAGGGGACGGTATTAAAAAAGGTCGGTTCCATTAAAAAAAAGGCTTGGGTCTATTCAAAGGCGGTTATCCTTGCTTCCGGCGGCAGTGCTGCCGCATACCGGATGAACCTGTCCGGGGCAGGGAAGGCATCGCTTATTATTCATGATTGGTGTGACCGTCACGGTCTGGAATATGTCAATAAATCATATACTCAGTTTGTGTGGTGTAAAGCCGATGACTTTGGCGATTGGAGTATTTTGAATTTGTCCGGGGACGGTGCTTGTTTCCGTGATTCTACCGGAAAAACAAGGGCAGTTCCCGAACACTTTGGTCCCTTGTTTGAAACAAGAAAAATCCATGCCCCAATGGCCTACGGTTTCAAGGACCGGGCCATTGATCAATTGCTCGTTGACAATTTAGATGCCAAAGGCAAAATTGAGGTTTTTCATCCGGACACCGGATGGGTGCGGGTGGTTCTGGCTGCCCAGGCCTCCAATGGGGGCATCCGGATCGATCAAAACGGGGTTACCCGATTGCCCGGGCTTTTTGCCTGCGGGGAATGTGCCGGCGGGATGCACGGTGCCAACCGGCTGGGAGGTGCCATGGTGCTTGCGGGCCAGGTTTTTGGGAAGCGGGCCGGAATTTCGGCTGCCATGGAGATAGGTCGCTGAGAATCGGTATCTGAATGGGCACCCCGATTAAAATGATTGGTTGACAGGGATTTGATGGTTTGATATTATTCAGTCATTGAATGATCAATCCGAGGATAAGGAAAATGATCGAACCATATCTATCTCAATATTTAGAACCAAGCAAACAATACCGGCGGTTCTCTCTGCTTTTGTGCATCAAAAAAAAACCCGATATCAGCCAAAAATTTCTTGGTCAAAAAACCAGTCTGAGCAGTTCCATGGTGAACAATTATATCAAAGAGTTGTCAAAGGATGGACTGCTGAGTGTGTCCGGGACATCCAACCGGGATATGACCTATCATTTGACCGATAGAGGGAAAGAGTATGTGTCCCGAAATTTTCTTTCATTTTCAGCTGAAATCGTTCAGTTTTATGCAGCGGTGCGCAGGGAAATATCTGAGATGCTGACGGAAAGTTATCAGGAGGGGATGCGAACGGTGGTTTTATACGGTGCTTCCGATACGGCTGAAATCGTCTATTCTGCGATTCAAAAGACAGATCTTGTGGTTGCCGGTGTGGTGGACAATGATCCCCATAAAATTGGAAGATTATTTTACGGCGCTTTGATTCAGTCGCCCTCAAGGATTAACGAAATACGGCCGGATGCATTGATTATCACTTCCTTTGGCCGGCAGAACGAAATTCTTACCGCGTTAAAGGATAATGTGGACAAAGACATCCAAATAAAAGTGATTTCCAAAGTGTAGAGAATGAAAGTTTTAATCACCGGCATAACAGGAATGACGGGAAGCCATCTAGCAGAGTATCTGTTGTCCCGGAAGAATGTTGAGGTTCACGGGACCTTTCGCTGGCGGAACAGTCGTGAGTATCTTGCCGGTTTTGAAAAGAAGCTGATCCTCCATGAGTGTGACCTGCGGGATGCCCATGGCGTCGATTCGGTGGTCAGGGAGGTGAGGCCGGATCAGATATATCATCTGGCTGCGGAGAGCAGTGTTGCCAACAGCTGGAAGAATCCGGACCAGACAATTACGAACAATATTACCTGTCAGCTGAATGTTTTTGAGGCTGTCCGGCAATTGGATCTTGACACCCGAATACTTGTAACCGGAAGTTCCGAGGCCTACGGCCTGGTGGATGAAACGGATCTGCCCGTTGGGGAAGATATGGGATTCAAGCCCTTGAGCCCCTATGGCGTGAGCAAGGTCAGTCAGGATGTCCTGGCCTATCAATATTTTAAGAGCTATGGCATGGATATCGTGAGGGTTCGCGTTTTTAATTTGACCGGTCCCAGACAGAACGATACCTTTTCGCTCTCCAGTTTTGCACGGCAGATTGCAGAGATCCAGGCCCTGAAAAGAGAAGCGGTTCTCCAGGTGGGTAATCTTGAGGCCCGCAGGGATTTTACCGACTTTAGAGATGTGGTAAGGGCATATTGGCTTGCGCTTGATCTCGGGGTGCCCGGGGAGGTCTATAATATTGGCTCAGGAAAATCCCGGAAGCTTGAAGATGCCCTGGGCATTCTCCTTGATATTTCACAGGTAAACTTGACCATCATGCAGAACCCGGATCGGATGAGACCGTCGGATATTCCCCGGATGGTGTGCGATAATTCCAGGTTTTGTTCTGCAACCGGATGGCGTCGGGAAATAAATTTCCAAGAAACCTTGAGGGATCTTTTAGGGTATTGGCAGGTTTTAATGGGGTATAAAAAATGAACGCCAAAAAGATATGGATCAATAACACGCCCATTGGGGAAGATTGTCCGACCTATATTATCGCCGAAATCGGCATCAACCACAATGGAAGCCTTGCCCTTGCCAGGAAGCTGATCGATGCAGCCCATGATGCCGGGGTAGATGCGGTGAAATTTCAGAAACGCCACCTTTTAAGTCTTTACCCCAAGGATATGCTGGATCATCCTGAAAAGTATGAACAGCAGTTCCAGTATATGATTCCCATCCTTAAAAGAGTGGAATTGCCGGAGGCCGATATGGTTCAGCTCCGGGCATATGCCCTGGAAAAGGGGCTTGACTTTTTATGCACACCCTTTGACAAAAAAAGTGCGGATTTCCTTGAAAAGATAGGAATCCATGCCTTCAAAATTGCCTCAGCCGACCTGAACAACCTGGATCTCCTGGACCATATCTCGGTCAAGGGGCTTCCCATGATTGTTTCCACCGGCATGTCCTACCGGGAGGAGATTGGAAAAACCGTTGAACTTCTAAAAAAAAATGGGGTTGAATTTGCCATCCTGCACTGCAGAAGTGCCTATCCTGTCTGGCCAAGGGAGGTGAATTTGAAAATGATCAATTGGCTGAAACGCTATGAGGTTCCCGTGGGGTATTCCGGCCATGATATAGGGATTGTCATCCCTCTGGTTGCAGCTTCCATGGGGGCAAGCATCATTGAGAAGCACATCACTCTTGACAAGAAGATGGCAGGACCCGATCATAAGATCAGTCTGGAAACCTTTGAATTTAAACGGATGGTCCGGGATATCCGGATTGCAGACCTTGCCATGGCCAAGGAAGATCGGTTTTTGCTTCGGGGAGAGGTGCTGAATCGGGAGGTGTTTGGCAAAAGTCTGACAGCCAAAAAGAGTCTGGCGCGGGGAACGGTCCTGACAAGGGAAATGATCCAGGTGAAGGGCCCGGGAAAAGGACTTTCACCCACTGCCATGGATGATCTTGTCGGTACAAAAATTAACCGGGATATCGGAAACGGAGAGGTCTTTCTGGAAACAGACCTTCTCCCGCCTGGCGATTCCAAAGCCCCTGTCGGGGCTGACTTCAAGAGTCAGTGGGGTCTCATCGCCCGATTTTCCGATTTCCATGAGATGATGGTGTTTGATCCAAAGGTCATCGAAATTCATTTGGCTGAAAAAGATTTTCAATTGGCCTTTACCCCCAAGAGAAAATACACCCAGCATCTGGTGCTCCATGTGGCCGAATACCTGGATGGAAAGCTCATGGACCTGTGCAGTTCAGATGAAGGGATCAGGTCAGGTTCGGTGTCCCTGGTGAATCAGACCATTGCATTGGCTGCCGAGTTGGCGCCTTTTTTTCAGGGCATTCCCAAGGTTATTGCCCATCCCGGTGCCATGAGCCTGAACACGAAACTAGATAAAGCCCAATTGAAGAAGGCGCTTTTGGTTTCCCTGGAAGAGATAAATTTTCTGGGAATGGAACTGCTTTTGGAAAATCTGCCGCCCTATCCCTGGTATTTCGGCGGGTCATGGAAGGGCAATTTTTTCATGGATGCCGATGAAATCGCTATGTTTTGCAGGGAGACCGGTGTCCATATTGTTTTTGATACATCCCATGCCGCCCTCTATTGTAATGCCAAGGAAAAAGATCTTTGCCATTTTATCCAAACCGTTCGACCCTATATTCGCCATATTCACATGGGGGATGCCTATGGACTGGATGGAGAAGGGATACAAATCCATGAGGGGGATATGGATTTTGACCGGATCATGCCCCTGTTATCAGACTATCGCGGGTCATGGGTTCCGGAGATCTGGCGGGGACATCAGAACAATGCCAGGGGCTTTTTGATCGCCCTTGAGCGGATGGGTAAATATAACTTTTAATAAGCACTGGGTATTAATCATTCAGTGATTGGATGATTTTTCCGAAAAGAGAAAATGGTTGCCGGGACTGACCTGTAACCTAAAGGGCGGAGCTATGCGGATTTTAATGATTTTGGACAATGACCCTGCAGGGATGGGCATCGCTTTTTGCAACGCAATCAACCGATATACGGATCATACCTGCAGAATCATCACCACCCAGGAAAGATACGGGTTTGATTACGAAACCGATATCCATATACCGGAAATTGAAAATGACGATTTCAGCGAGGTTGAGCAGCTGTTAAGGGAATCTGATATTTTTCATTTTCATATGCTGCGGGATGAAAATTCGCACTTGGGACCCCTTGTCATCAGAGACTACTTAAAAGGCAAAAAAATACTCCACCACCACCATGGCCACCCGGATTATCTGATAAATGCGAATGCCTTTAATGAAAAATACAGAAAACTGAAAAGAAAAGTGATCGTCAGCACTCCCGATCTTTTAAAGGTAGCGGACGATTCGGTCTGGGTACCCAATCTTGTGCCGATTCATGATGTTCAGTTTATGCCCAGATTTGAAGATTCATTACCCAATGACACCATTAAGATTTGCCAGTCTCCTACCCGGAAATTTCACAAGCATACCGATGAATTTAAATTGGTCATGGCAGCGCTTGAAAAAAAACATTCAAACATTGAGACTGTTCTCATTGAAAAAACGCCTTACTTTGACTGCCTCGGGTTAAAAAGAAAATGCAATATCGTATTTGATCATATGCGGGGATGGTTCGGGATTGCATCCCTTGAATCCTTAAGTCATGGCAAACCTGTTATTGCCGGGCTTGATGATTGGAATATACGATGCATTATGGAATTCACAGGGTCCCAAAACCTTCCCTGGATTGTTGCACGAAATAAGGAAGCGCTTCTGGCCAAACTTGAAATGCTTATCAATGATAAGGAATTAAGACAGTCCAGTGGTGAGGAAAGCCGCCGTTTCATGGAAAATCACTGGACGGAAAAGCATTCTTTGTCTGTTTTAATTCAGCAGTATGAGCGCCTGTAGCAATATGATGACAGAATCGGAAAAGCCACTGGTTATTGCAATTATTCCTGCCCGGGGAGGTTCAAAGGGGGTCCCCCGGAAAAATGTGAAAAATTTGTGTGGAAAGCCCTTGATCGCTTATACAATTGAGGTCGCAAAAGCAGTTTCATTGATAGATTATGTGGTTGTCTCAACAGAGGATACTGAAATCGCAGAAATATCAAAATCTTTTGGTGCCTTTGTTCCTTTTCTGCGGCCCAAGGACCTTGCCCAGGATGATTCCAACCTGAGCCATGTGATGGATCATATGCATTTTGGGTTAAAAGAGCGGATACCGTTTACCCGAAAATATATTCTCATTGCAATGTTTGTTACCAGTCCGTTCAGGAATGTAGACACAATACACGGGCTGGTCGAAAAAACCATTCTTGGATTTAATGTTAAGACAGCAAAAAAAATTAATAAAACCGGTTGGTACTATTCCATGGCGAAATCCGATAACAGGCTTTGTCCGCTCAATGGATCGAATTTGCACATGAATGACGGGGATCGTAGCTTTTACAGAAGTTACGGGAGTTTTCTGTCCTGTACCTGGAACTATCCGGAAAAAAGTCCTTTGTATCACCATATTATTGAGAACCCGATTGAGTTGATCGATATTGACAATTATAAGGATTTTTTCCTTGCCCAAGAGGTGATCCACAACCGGATGTACGATTTCGGGTTGCAGCCGATATGATGCTGATGGTTCCATTTTGTGCACTGGGGATGGATGATTTCTTTTTAGGTCTGAAAGCAGGTGAGATCATTCAGGATACCTTTTGTAAACTTCACCGATTGTCCGGTATAAATGAGGTGAGAATTCTGGCAGACCGATATTTTGTCAATAGGTTCCACTCTTTGAATACCTATGATTTTAAGATAGAAGAGATTGACTTCTCAAACCCGTTTGATCGGGTAGTACCTGAAAATATTTATAAAAATTCTGTTTTGTTGAACAATTTGGATGAGAACAGTGACCTCCTTGTTTTTTCCCCCCGAAACCCGCTGGTATCTGAACAGATATTAACCGCTGCCGTTGCAAAGTATGCACAAATCAAGGATGCTATGCTGATCAGTGTAATTGCCGCTTCAGATCATCCCTGCCAGCTTTTCTCATTGAATCCGTCTGAAGCAGGGGATGTGTATATTGACGGTCTGAAAGGCCGGTTTCTTCAAACCCCGTTCCCCGGGAACCCGGATCTATGGATTCCAGGAGATGACAATGCCCCTGCCGTAAATCAGAAGACAAAAAA
This sequence comes from Pseudomonadota bacterium, assembly GCA_018816605.1. The sequence continues at coordinate 3,820 of JAHIVS010000662.1, read as the reverse complement.
ACAGATCAAGGGAAGGCAAGATTTTCCAGATGTCTATGAACCGGACGGTACCTTTTTAATCGCTAAAACAGATGTCCTGAAAAAAGCAATTCACTCCTCAAGTATGCCGGATTGCCATGGATTTACCCTTGGGGCGGATGCGTCAATTAATATTTGCAGCCATCTGGATTATTATCAATACCTGGCAGTCCAAAAAAGCAGTCAGAGAAAACAGGGTGTAATTCGGAATAATAATGAATGATCAGAACCCGAGGGTTGATATGAATTCAAATGACGGCTTTTCCGTTAATCATAAAAATAAACAAACAGGAAAACCAATTTTAAAAGACCAATATTACTTGTCCGTTGTTGTGCCGGTACACAATGAAGAGGGAAACCTTGAGGAATTGTATGACCGGATTCATGAATCGCTTGAAAAAATTAGCGGCCCTTCTGAAATCATTTTTGTGGATGATGGCAGTAGTGATGGTTCGACGTGTATGTTGGAAAAAATTGCAAAACAAAACGATCATGTGAGGTTGATCATCTTCAGGCGGAATTACGGTCAAACCGCGGCCCTTGCAGCCGGGTTCAAGTATGCCAAAGGAAAGATCATTGTCCCGATGGATGCGGATCTTCAAAATGATCCTGGGGACATCCCCTTGCTGGTGGGAAAAATCGAAGAGGGTGCTGATGTGGTCAGCGGCTGGCGAAAGGATCGGAAGGAGGATACCCTGAGAAGAAAAATCCCTTCCATGATTGCCAATAAAATTATCAACAAATTGATTTCCGGCACAGGGGTTAGTTTACATGATTATGGGTGCACACTTAAAGCCTATCGGCGGGAAGTCCTTCAGAATATTAAGCTTTATGGCGAAATGCACAGGTTCATACCCGCTTTTGCCGCCTGGCTCGGTGTCAGGGTCGATGAAGTGGAAGTCAAGCATTACCAGCGGAGCAGCGGGGTTTCAAAATATGGATTGTCCCGTATTACCCGCGTTCTTTTTGATTTTGTTATTGTTCGATTTTTTGCAGATTACATGACAAAGCCCATACAATTTTTCGGGAAAATTGCTATTTTCTGTACCTCTGCCGGCATGGCACTGGGTGGTTTTCTTTTTTTGGGGCTTGTCTGGTTTGACTGGAATATAAGTTTCAATTCCTTTCTTACTATTTTTTTGTTTACGGTAATTTTGAGTGTCCAGTGCATTACCATAGGACTGCTGGGTGAAATACACATTCGAAACTATTTTGAACTCCTTGACAAGGATCCCTATGTCATCCGCAATATAGTGGAAAAACAGACAGATGCTTGATCATAGGCACAAGAACTCTGTGGTTGAAGGGGTAGAGCGTAACGAATGCAATATTTTATGATGGTGTTTATTGGGCATAAATGATCAAGAACCCGGGATTTTTCCGGACAGAATAACGATGGAACTGTCATTGTCTTGCAATCTAATGTGCAGCATGTGTCCGCGGCAGTTTTTGAAGACCCCAAATGGGTTGATGTCCAGGGAACTTTTTATCAAAATCGTTGATGAGATTTCGTATCATCCGGTTTCGGCTGTTGTTGTATTTTTCAGGGGAGAGTCTTTGCTGCATCCGGATTTTCTTTTTATGGTGGACTACCTTAAAATGAAAACACAGGCTGTCATTCAACTGGCCACCAACGGGGTGCTGATGACACCCGAAACAGGAAAATATCTTCTGGAAGCAGGCATGGATTTCATCTCGTTCAGTGTGGATGCATTTAAGAAAGAAACCTATGAAAGAATTCGAAAAGGCGGGGATTTTGAAAAGGTTCTTGGGCATATTCACGGGTTTCTGAAGATGAAGCATAGTGGGAATCACACCAAGACGCAAGTTCAGGTTTCTGCAACCCAGACCGACTATAATGAAGCAGAACTTTTCGATTTTACACGATATTGGGCGCAGTATGCGGACCGGGTCAGGATTTATCCCCGGCACTCTGAAAATGGGAAATTTGGCAAAATCTCGAAAAACAATGATTCTTCTGCCCTGACACAAAGAGCACCCTGCCGAAAATTATTCAATGACATGGTGGTCTATTACACCGGGGATGTGGCCATATGCAATCATGACTGGAACCGGGGACGAAAGGGTTTCATTGGAAATCTGAATACCAAAGGCATCAAAGAAATATGGAACGGAGAGGCGTATACGAAAATAAGAGAAAAGCATAACACCAGAAACTGGGGGCAAGAACCTGTCTGTTCGCTTTGTGACCACTGGTATACAGGCAAGGATGTATATGCAGGCAATTTGATTCAGGGGAAAAAATAATGTGTGGAATCTGCGGATATACACGCATTAACAAATATGTTTCGGAAGAAGTGATCGTGGCCATGAAAAAGGCGATCGCCCACAGAGGACCGGATGATCACGGGACCTATACCGATGAAAATATTGTATTGGGTCACCAGAGGCTTGCTGTGATCGACCTTGAATCCGGCAGGCAACCGCTTCGGAATGAGGACGGCAGATTCTGGCTGATTGCCAACGGAGAAATCTACAACTATCGATCCTTGAAATCAGATCTTGAGGCAAAGGGGCACATTTTTTCAACCCATTCGGACTCCGAGGTTTTACTCCATTTGTATGAAACGTATCAGGAGGATATGCTTGAAAGAATCCAGGGCATGTATGCCTTTGCTATCTGGGATACCCATAAAAAGACCTTGTTTCTGGCCAGGGATCGGTATGGGCAAAAACCCCTTTATTATGCTCAGATTCAAAATCAGATTGTTTTTGCTTCCGAACTGAAAGCCATCCTGAAATACCCTGGATTGAAAAAAGAGATTAATCCCCTGGCCCTGCGGCAATATCTGGCCTATGAATATGTGCCGGAGCCCCTTTCGATATTTGAAAACATCCATAAATTGGAAGCCGGTTGTTTTTTAATCTGGCAAAAAGGAAAGACCCGCAATAAGCGATACTGGGATTTCCCGGTTACCGCACCAAAATTCAAGGGATCCCAGGAGGCGTGCTGCGAAGAATTACTCCGGTTGCTGGATGAGAGCGTAAAAAAAAGGCTCATGAGTGATGTTCCCCTGGGAATTTTTTTAAGTGGGGGACTGGATTCCAGTTTGATTACCGCATTGGCCTGTCGGCATGTTACATCCCAGAAAATAAAAACATTTTCCATTGGGTTCCAGGAAAAATCCTACGATGAAACGCGCTATTCCAAATATGTTTCGGATTATCTGGGAACCGATCATATCAGCCAAACCCTGACCTCCTCTCAAATGATTGAGATACTGCCTGAAATTACCAAACTATATGATGAGCCCTTTGCAGATGCGTCGGCAATCCCCACGTATCTTGTATCGAAACTTGCCAAAAAGCACGTTACGGTTGCATTAAGCGGAGATGGGAGTGATGAACTTTTTGCAGGCTATGATCCGTTTCCGGCCCATCAGATTTCAAGGCTGTTTGAATATCTGCCCAAATTTGTGAATGAAAAAATTTTTCGCAATATTATCCGTATGATAACCCCTTCTGATAACAATATGAGCTTTGAATTCAGGGCAAATAAATTTTTTAAGTACCTATATCATCCACCGGTCTATAAAAATCAGATGTGGCTGGGGTGTTTTGACGTGTCCATGCAAAGCGAGTGCTTAATCCATACGGATGCTCATAGAAGTGATGTGTACTCAGGGCTTATGGAATTGGTTCGGACAACAAAAGGGCTTAACCATATAGAGGCCATTCTTTACGCTTATATTAAAACCTACCTGCGGGATGGTATTCTGACAAAGGTGGATCGTGCCAGCATGGCCCATGGTCTGGAAGTAAGATCCCCATTTCTGGATTT
>JAHIVS010000661.1 GCA_018816605.1 Pseudomonadota bacterium | reverse complement strand
CTCGTATAAGGTGCTCCGCGGGGATAATTTATGGGTCATTGCCAACCGGTTTTCAACAACCCCCAGACAGATTATGCTCAATAACAAATTGCCAAATACAACTTTACACATCGGACAAACCATCAAGATAGCGACCAGCCGTCAGGCGGAAGCAAAAAAAACGACCGTCACCTATAAGGTACGATCCGGTGACAACCCTTTGTTGATTGCAAAACGACATAATATGAGTCTGAATAGACTTCTATCCTTGAATCATCTTGATAAAAGTAGTAAGATCTTTCCCGGACAAAAACTCATAATAGAATAAACTATGCCCCCGTAGCTCAGTGGATAGAGCATTGGATTCCTAATCCATGTGCGCAAGTTCGATTCTTGCCGGGGGCACCACAACTCCAAAAAAATATGCCAGAGAAAAAAAACAAACCGGAACTGCTCGCCCCGGCCGGAAACTTTGAAAAACTTGAAATTGCGATTCATTACGGTGCAGATGCCGTTTATCTTGCCGGAAAAGACTTTAGCCTTAGAAATTTCTCAGGGAATTTCACGGATTCCGAGTTGGCAACGGCAATCCGCATAGCCCATGCTGCCCATGTAAAAGTTTACCTGGCCTGCAATATCTATTCTAGAAACCATGAACAACTTCAACTCAAAGACTATCTGGAAAAGGTGGGGCGGCTCCGGCCAGATGCCATTATCATATCCGACCCCGGCATTATCCTCCTGGCAAGCGAGATCATTCCCCATATTGATATTCATTTAAGCACCCAGGCCAATACGACCAATTTCAACACTGTCCGGTTCTGGCAAAAACTCAATATTACCCGGGTAAACCTGGCCAGGGAATTGTCTTTGAATGAAATTAAGACGATCGTTGAAAACACTGAGATGGAAACCGAAGCATTCATCCATGGTGCCATGTGTATTTCATATTCCGGCAGATGCCTGCTGAGCAATTTTTTGACCCATCGGGACAGCAACAGGGGGCTTTGCAGCCATCCCTGCCGATGGAAATATGCAGTGGTTGAGGAATTGCGCCCCAATGAATTCCATCCAGTGGAAGAGGATTCCCGGGGGACATATATGTTCAACTCAAAAGACCTGTGCATGATTGACCATATTCCCGAATTGGTCGATGCCGGAATCTCTTCCTTAAAAATTGAAGGCAGGATGAAAGGGATCAACTACCTGGCTTCGGTGGTAAAAACCTATCGCAATGCCATCGACGCCTATGCAGCGGATTCAGAAACCTATGCTGTCAAGGAAGAATGGCGAAAAGAGCTTTTTCAGGTTTTTCACAGGGCATATTGTACGGGCTTTTATTTTGGCAATTCTGAAGAACAATCCCCCAATTACGGGAACAGCCACCAGGGAAAAATCCACAGCTTTATTGGCAAAATTTTAAAATGTTACGGGGAAAACCGCTATCTGGTTGAAATACGGAATAAAATCAATATCAGGGATCGGGTAGAGATTCTATCGCCCACTGGTCCTGCTCTGGAATCGGATATAGTGGACTTATCCACCCCAGATCAAACGCCCGTTGAAAATGCCCAGCCCAACACGCAGGCGATCATTGGTCTGGCCCATTCTTTTTTCCCCAACGATATCATTCGGAAAATTGATTCCAAACAGCCTGTTACCGATTCTTAGTTTGACTTTCCATTCTCTTTTCTGTAAATTATCCCTATTGGAATTTTTTTGCCATTTCGAAGACAAACCTTTCGGGAGACTTAAATATGTTTGAAGACGATGAGACCCTGCAAATGTATATTGAAGAATCATTGGATCATCTGGGTGATATTGAAACTGACCTTTTGACCATTGAGGAAGGTGGAGAAAACATAGATCTGGATCTAGTGAACAATGTCTTTAGGGCAGCCCATTCTGTCAAAGGCGGTGCCGGCTTTATGGGACTTACCACCATTAAAGACCTTGCCCATCACCTTGAAAATGTACTGGGTCTAATTCGAAATGGTGAACTTGTGCCGACTTCAAACAGGATCAGCGTTCTCTTAAAAGGTTTTGACGAATTGGAAAACCTGTTAAAAAACATTGATGCCAGTAACGATGTGGATGTCTCGGGTCATATCGCCGCTCTGGAGAGCATAACGAAATCATCCCTTCCGGAAGAAAAACAGGATACCGTCTCCAAAATAGTGGATATCGTGCTTCAGGATGGTAGAATTTTTCAGCAAATATCCCTGTATGAGATCGAAAAATATAAATCCGAAGGGAAAAATCTTTTTCTGGTCGAATATGATCTGATCAATGATATCCAGCGGAAAGAAAAAAATCCAATCGAAGTGTTGAACAGCCTGGAAAAAACCGGGACCATTGTCGATTCACGGATTGACTTTGACTCGGTCGGCACACTCACCAGCACCACTAGCCCGGCCAGGATTCCCTTTCAAGTCCTTTTTGCCTCAATCATTGAATATGATATGGCTGAAACCCTTTTTGATATCAACAAACGGTATATCCACGCCATTACCGATAACATGATTGTTGCGTCCACTGTTGTCAAGACCGATCCCCAACCCATGCCCACGCCGGCCAGAGATGTCTCCCAGGTTCAAGCCAAACCCCAGGCGACAAAGGCCGCCATACCCAAGGCGGTAAGCACGGAACCTGTCCCACAAAAAGCCGCAGCCCCGATTGCGGCGGCACCAGTTGCAAACGATGCGGTCAAGGAGAAGACGGGTGAAAAAGAGCTTTTGATCAGTGGAAAGCCCCAGACCTCCCTGCGGGTAAATGTAGGGCTCCTTGATACCCTGATGAACTTAGCAGGGGAACTGGTCCTGAGCCGAAACCAATTGCTCCAGGGAATCAGCTCTTCCAATGCAAAGGCAACAGAGATCTCCGGCCAGCGCATAGACATGATCACCTCAGAACTTCAGGAGGCGATCATGAGAACCCGGATGCAACCCATATCCAATATTCTGAACAAATTTACAAGGGTGGTAAGG
>JAHIVS010000660.1 GCA_018816605.1 Pseudomonadota bacterium | reverse complement strand
TTCTCGTGGTGGCGTGCCCCTGCGCTCTGGGTCTTGCCACACCCACGGCCATCATGGTGGGCAGCGGCGTGGGGCTGAAAAGGGGGACTCTCTTCAAACGGGCTTCGGTTCTGGAGACCATTTCCAAGCTTGATATCATTCTTTTTGACAAGACCGGTACCATCACCCAGGGCCGCCCCACGGTGGTGGATTTGATTCCCATGGAGGCCGGGGGATTGAGCGACCAGGAGTTGCTGGTGTTGGCTGCCTCCCTGGAAAAAGGGTCTGAACACCCCATTGGCAGAGCCATTGTGGCATTTGCTTTGGGCAGGGGACTTTCCCTGGTTGACCCCCAAGGGTTTGAAGCCCATGGGGGATTCGGCGTTTCAGGACGTGTAAACGGCACAAGCTTGCGCCTGGGTAAGCCCGGATGGTTTGGCGCCCTGTTGCCCGCCCCTGTGGCCCGGCAGGTCATTGAGCTGCAGAACCAGGGGAAAACCGTGATGGTGCTGGCCGGGGAAGACGGAGTGCTGGGCATCCTGTCTGTGTCCGATGTGCTCAAACCCGACTCCGGTCAGGCCATTGCCTCCCTGCACAAAGAGGGCCTACGGGTGGTCATGCTCACCGGAGACAACCTGGCCACAGCCCGGGCCATCGGCAGGCAGGTCAATGTGGATGATATTGTGGCCGATGTCAGGCCCGAAGAAAAATCGGGCAAAATAGAACAGCTCCAGGCGGAAAAAGCCATGGTGGGAATGGTGGGGGACGGGATAAATGATGCACCGGCCCTTGCCCGGGCCGATGTCGGCTTCGCCATTGGCACGGGCACGGATGTGGCCATGGAAACCGGGGATGTGATCCTTTCCAGCGGAAGGCTTTCGGGTATCCCCCTGGCCATCCATATCAGCCGGCGCACCATCGGCACCATTCGTCAGAATCTGTTTCTGGCATTTGTATACAATATTGTGTTAATCCCGGTGGCAGCAGGGATACTGGCGCCTTTTGACATGTTTCCGGATTTTTTGCGCCAGCTCCACCCCATCCTGGCAGCCCTTGCCATGGCCGCCTCCAGCATATCCGTGGTCACCAACAGCCTCAGGCTTTACCGGGCGGATTTCAGCAAGTTCACAGATCCGGCATAGGCAATGGGTGGGGCCGGGCATTTTTTATTGAAATTTTTGACAAGGAAAGAAGGCAGATGGATGGACAGAAACGGGCCGATATCCAAAGAGGGGTAGCGGTGAAAGTGGTGCAGAAGCAGGACCAGAGAACCGGCCAATTGACCCAGGGCGTGGTGCAAGACATCCTCACCAATTCAAAGACACACCCCCATGGCATCAAGGTACGGCTTGAATCCGGGGTCGTGGGACGGGTCAAGGAAATCCTCGCCCCAAAGGCCTGAGGCGTTTGCGCCAATGAAAAAATCCAGTACAAACCGGCTGATGCCCCGGCACGTCGACCTGTTTAAAACCCAAAATCTGTTTGACAGAATTGCCCGGGCCGTCTGCCGTGCCGGCACCCTGCCCAGAAAGGAATTGTATGAATCCTGGGAAACGGCCAGGAGGGTCCGGCGCAGATACCGGGGCGGCCGGGTGGTGGATCTTGCCTGCGGCCATGGTCTTCTGGCCCATATCCTGCTGATCCTGGACTTGGGATCAGGCCCTGCCCTGGCCGTTGATGCACGGATTCCCGACAATGCTGCCGCCTTGTCCGAAAGTCTTGTCAAAACCTGGCCCGGCCTTGCAGCCAGAATACAATACCGGCAAATGGATATCCGGGATGTCTTGCTTTTTCCCGAAGACCTGGTGGTTTCTGCCCATGCCTGCGGCGCCCTGACCGATCTTGTGCTCGATAGGGCTGTTCAGGCCCGTGCCCGGGTGGCAGTCCTGCCCTGCTGCCACAATTTAAAAACCTGTTCTGGGGGAAACCTGACAAACTGGATGGATGCCTCCCTTGCCATTGATGCCGTAAGGGCCACAAACCTTGCCTCCCGGGGATATGAGATCATCACCCAAAAAATTCCAGGCACCATTACCCCCAAGAACCGCCTGCTCATGGGGCATCCGCAGGCGCCGAAAAACATCTGAAATTCGACCATCAGAGCCGGATACGGCATTTGAAAAAGTCCCGGTGCTCATCCTGGCGGTGGCTGACATAGAGCAGGGTGCTCAGGCCTTCCTTTGCCACCTGCTCCAGAAAATTCAGCACGGCTGTTCGGTTTAAGGCATCAAGCCCCTGGGTGGGCTCATCCAGAATCAGCAGCCGGGGTACCTTGATCAGGGCCCGGGCAATGAGCGCCAGTCGCTGGTCGGCATAACCCAGCTGCCGAAAGGGCGTCCGGGCTTCCCGGGAAAGGCCGGTGCGTGCCAGCCATTTTTCTGCCGCAAGTTCCTCCTGGCGGGTATAGGTCTGGTAGAGGCCAATGGAATCAAAGAGGCCCGAGAGAATGCACTGCAGGGTGTTGCCCGGCACATGATAATTTCGGTGCAGGTCCGGGCTGACAATGCCCATATGGGATTTTAGTTCCCAGATGGATTCACCCGTTCCCCGCTGGATGCCGAATATGCGCAGATCGTTTTGATAGCAGGCCGGGTGGTCTCCGGTGATGAGCTGGAGCAGAGTGGATTTTCCGGATCCGTTGGGCCCGGTCACCAGGGTGTGCTCTCCGGTGCGGATTCTAAGATTCAGGCCTGAGAAAATCAGGTTTCCCCCATACCCGGCAGACCCGTTTTTCAGCTGAACCAATTCTGTTGTGACCCTCGGGGGTTCAGGTTTCCCGGCCTCTGACCGGCCTGTGCCATGGGGGGTGCCGGCAAGTGTTTTGTCCAGGATCACTTCTGCCAGGGATGCTGTAAAATCCGGATGTCCCTGGAGGGTTTTTACTTCCAGGGCCGCCATGATATCTGCCCGGGGCCCCATGAACTCCAGGAGGCCATTGGCAATCAGGCCCACATGGGTACACCAGTCCGGGATATCGCAGTAATTGTGCACAGTGATGAAAAGGCCGATGCCGTGTTGGTGCAACAGGGCCATGGCCTTGTCCAGTTCGGCGCAGCTATGGGGGTCCAGACCTTCATAGGGGGCCTGGACCGCCAGGCAGGAGACGCCTTTGGTAATCTGGGCCAGCAGCAGCAGTTTTCTGGCCTGGCCGCTACTCAGCTGCCGGTATCCTTTGGTCATGGACCCTTCCATGCCAAAGGCGTTGATCAGGCCGGCATGTTTTTGAGGATTTTCCAGGAAGGAACCGGCCAGGGTGCCCGGGTCCATGCGGTCCAGAAAATCGGTGTCATCTTTTTTCAATTCTTCTTCAAACAATGCCTGCTGGCGGCCAAAGGAAACAATTCCCATGTTTTGGGGCGGGTCAATCAATTGGGCCGTTGTGCCCTGGTTTTCACCGGTGAGGAGGGTGAAAAAATCATCAATCCCCGAGCGGTTTGCCCCCACAAGGCACCAGGCCTCCCCGGGTTTGGCAGTAAATTTGTCAATGAAAAGCGTTTGCAATTTGGCGTTTATAATTTCCATGGCCTGCATTCAAACAGGTTGGAATGGATTCGGCAAGAAAAACTTGATTGCGATAGCATTCAAATTTTGATAAATTATTGAAATATTTTGCCCTTGAACCGGCTTAAAAAAAGGCAACTTCCGGGACGAACTGGAAAAGTTCTCAAGGAACGTGACGTCAGGTCCTTGCCCTTTTTCGAAGACAATCCCATGGAAATCATGCCGGAATCCGGGTTGAGCCCAGCCAAGCTGGGGGCAGGCCGGTATATTAAAAACCCTACACCCTTAACAAGCTTGCGGCTGCCGTGAAAGAAGCACTCAAAGGAGACAGACCCTGTGGGAGAAAATGCCCCTGGTAAAAAAATTTATGTGGATGTGGATGACGTGGTGTCCAAAACCACGGAGACCTATGTCGGTATCGTTGAACGTGAATTCGGGAAGCAAGCCGCATTTGAAGATATTGTAACCTTTGACCTGAGAGCCTCTTTTGGTCTGACAGACAATGAATTTCGGTATTTTTTCGATTTGGTTCACCAGCCGGAGTTTCTTTTCACATTTGAGCCGGTGGAAGGTGCGGTTGAAACCCTGGTCGACTGGGCCCGTGCCGGCCATTACATTGATATTGTCACCGGCCGCCCCAGCTCCGCCCAGGAGGTGTCTGTGGCATGGCTGAAAAAGCAGGGAGTTCCCTTTGACGCCTTTACCATGGTTGACAAGTACAATCGGCCGGGCAATGATCCCAGGTTTGCCATTTCAAAACAGGCATTAAGTGCGCGAACCTATGACCTGGCCGTGGAAGATTCCCTGGAAATGGCCCTTTTTCTTGCCAATACCATGGAGGTGAGGGTGGCATTGTATGAGCGGCCATGGAACATCTGGGATGGGGACCATGAAAAGGTGGTGCGGTGTTTTTCCTGGCAGGAGATCAGCCGACAGTTCCCATGAGCCCGATCCCAAACAATGGGGTTCCATGACCGACCGTTATGGTATCAGGCGGATCAGGGCCCAGAAGCCAAATCCCAGCAGCACCATGCCGGCACCCTGGTTGATGATCGCCTGAAACTTTTTATCCAGTTTTTGTTTGAGCTGTCCCACCCCCCAGGTCAGGATGCCCCACCACAGGCAGGAGCCCAGAAAAACGCCCGTAACCAGACTGAAGGCTCCTGCATACCCTTTTGTCATGCCTGAAAGACCCAGGCCTGCAAAAATGGCCACAAAGGCCATGATGGTCATGGGATTGGTCAGGGTCAGGACGAAGGCGGATAAATAGGCGTTTAAATATCCCTTGAAAATGGGATTGTTTCCCCCTTGCCCTTGGGAGGCGGGCTGTTTGAGGGTCGAAAGGCCCAGATGGCATAAAAACAGACCGCCGCCAAGGAGAACAGGGGTCTTTATCTCCAGCAGCCAGCTGGAAATAAGGGTAAGCCCAAAGCCTGCCACGCACCCGTAAAGGGCATCTGCCGTGGCCGCCCCCATGCCCGTGGCAAGCCCTGCCCAGGTCCCGTGAGTTATGCTTCTCTGGATGGTTAAAATTCCGATGGGCCCCACGGGTGCGGCAATGGAGAAGCCGATTACAATCCCCTTGATTAAAAATTCAAATACCATGTATAGTTCCTCGTGAATCAATTGGGTAATTTCAGGGCATAGTTTACCCGGTCCGCGTGATAGAAGTACAGGGTCAAGTCCTGGTTTTTAAGGGCAAAAAATTTAAAATTAAAGGAAAATCCTCCATGGACCTTAAAATTGAACGTCTGCTGGACACCATCGGTAAACAGATTGTCCGGGAACTTATGAAAAACGCAAGGATTTCCCATAGCGAACTGGGACGGGTGGTGGGGCTTTCGGCGCCAGCGGTCACCGAACGGGTCCGTAAATTGGAAGAAGCCGGGATTATTTCAGGATACCATGCCGCCATTAATGGGCAGTTGCTGGGGGAAGCGATCATTGCCTTTGTTCATCTGGACACGGCAGCTGCCGGTTACGACCGGGTAAAAAATCTGGCAGGCCAATTGCCAAATGTGGTGGAGTGTCATCACATCAGCGGGGAGGGCGCTTTTATTCTCAAGGTTGTGGTGGCTTCGGTGGCGGACCTGGAAGCGCTTGTGGCAAGGTTCAGCCCGTTCGGCCGAACCAAAACCACCCTAGTCCTCTCCTCTTTGGACAAGAAGACGCCCCGACCGCTTATCTTTCGCTAGGCATTGGCCAGGGGGCCGATCATTTTCCAGAACAGGGTAAAGAAGCCGTCAAAGTTTTGAGTCAGTTTCCAGGTCATGCCCTCAAAATACCAATTGTGGATATACCGGTGACAGATCATGTAATAGGCATCCATGATCTGGGAAAAGGTGAGGGCCGGATCAATGTCCCCCTTATCCCTGGCCCTTTTAATATGGTTTTTCAGCAGGGACAGGTCATCTTTCCGGCAATAGCTCTTGTCTTTCATCCAGGTCCGCATGGGAACCGTTATAAAGGCGGTCACGGCAAGCCCGGGGTTTTGGTCATAAAAATCAAAGGTCACCCAGAATACCTTCCTGAAAATTTCCCTGATATTGTCCATGCCCGCAATATGAACCGCCACGGTCCGGCTGATCCGGGAGATTTTTTCATCCAGAATCCCAAAGATCAATTGTTCTTTGGAGGAAAAATATTTGTAGATGGTGCCCGAGCTGATGCCGCTCTGGCGGCTGATTTCCCGGATATTGACCCGGTGGAAATCCTGGCTTGAAAACAGGTCCAGCACCACGGGGTAGAGCCGTTCTTTTAGTTTGTCCGGCATCTGAAGACCGGTTTTATTCGGTTTGTCCGGCATCCCATTTCCCCTGCTGTCTTAGGTTCTCTAGGATGGTTCCGGCTTTTTCCATGAGGCTGATTTTGTCCACCTTGGTGCTCCGGGTCAGGGGGAACGCTTCATCGGCCGGCCAGATTTCCACATGTAAAGGCCTTTTGTACGCGGCAATGGACTTGCAATGGGCCAGGACGGCTTCCGGGGTAAGTGTACAGCCTTGTTTGGGCCGGACAAAGGCAAAAATACCTTCATCAAACAGATAGTGCTTCATGCCCACCACATCCACCACATCCACTTCCTCCATGGCCGCAATATGGTCTTCCACCTCGCCGGGAAAGACATTGTACCCTTTCTGCTTGATCATAAATTTTTTCCGGCCCGACAGGTACAGGGCTTTATACCCTTCCATCTGTTTGAAATATCCCAGGTCTCCGGTATAAAGGATTCCTTCGGTGGACACGGCTTTTTTTGTCTCACCGGGCTGATTAAAGTATCCTAGAAACACAATGGGCGGATGGTAGCAGATTTCCCCCACTTCATTGTCCGGCAGCTCCTCTCCGGCTGATCCGTCTGCTTGCATGGGCTTTCGCACCGAGACCTTTGCCAGGTCGTCAAAGGCCTGTCCCACCTGTCCTGCCATCTCTTCCATGGAAATACCCGGCGGTGTAAAGGTGGCAAATCCGGCATTTTCCGTCATGCCGAGACCGGTGCCGAACCTGGGGGCCATGGTGGCCAGTTTCTTTAAAAATTTGGTATCGACGGCAGCACCGGCATAGGCCACAAACGCAAGGCTGGACAGATCAAAGGAGGTGTATTCCGGCAGGTTCCATAGCATGCGGAACATGGTGGGAATCTGGCCCATGACCGTAACCTTGTGGCGTTCCACTGCCTCAAGGCTGGCCTTTGTGTCAAAGATCCGAAGCAGGACCGCCTTGCCGCCCAGGTACATGGTGGTCATAAAGGTTTCGGTTACGCAGCCCACATGGCTGGGGGGCAGGTTTACCAGGCATACAAAGCGTTGATTTCCCACATCCTCGCCAAAGCCCCTTGCCAAAACCTGGTTCTGGACGATGATGTTCTCATGGCAAAGGACCGCCGGCTTGGGCTCGCCTGTGGTGCCGGTGGTATAGATGATCAGGGCCGGAGTCCTGGTCTCCACCTGTTCATAGGCTTTTTTCAGGCGCCCTGTGAACAGATCAACAAGCTTTAGCCAGACCAGCCGTTTTTTGTCCATGAGGGCGGTGATGCTGACAGCCTTGTCGATGATATCTCCGGGTTTGGGATCCGGGGTGAACTGGACCAGGTGTTCAACACAGGGACATCCCTTTTGAACGGCTTGCCCTATTTTTCTGAAATCTTTTACCGGTGTATTGCCCAGAAAGAAAAAGGCCCGGGGCTCAATTTTGTTGATGTCTCTGATCACTTCGGCCTCGGTCAGCCGCACATCCAGAGGGGCGATGATGGCCCCGATTTTAAAACAGGCATACATGAGTACCAGGTGCTCGGGCACCAGGACCAGCTGGGTGGCCACCCGATCGCCTTTTTGGATGCCCATGTCCAGCAGTTTCAAGGCAAAAAAATCGATCAGGGAAAAAAATTTTTTGTAGGTAAGGCTCCGGTTGTCCTCGTGCTGGACCATGGCCACATGGTCCGGCCGTTGCCGTGCCCATTTTTCAACATAATCGTTCACCCTGGCAAGTCGTGTGTTCATAGTGACTCCTTTTTTATTTTAAGGTATCCGGACCGGATGGCGCGTTTGTTTTCTGCAGTGAGCACTTCAAAAAAAAGATCCCGGTGGTGAAGATGGTCTTTGTATCCAAGGCAGCAGATTTCAATGGAGGTGCCCGGTTTGACCATGCCGGTGAATTTGCAGCCCATCTCTTCAATCCTGGTGGGATCGCAGCCGGCTTCCTGTTTGACCAGTTCCCGGATGGCACAGGCCAGGGTGGCGGTTCCCTGGAGGATAATTCCGGGCAGTCCCACACTTTCCGCAAATTTCGGTGAGGTGTGAATGGGAAATTCAATATGGGTACACCCGTCATAGACGTAGGGGAGTAAGGGATCGATCAGGATCGGGCAGGTCCATACCGGGGTGGCATTGGGATCGGAATCCGGAAGGGCGGGCAAGAGTTGTCTTCCCTTTTCCCCCAGGCATTCGACCCCCCGGAGCATGGCCCCGATATATTCGGTAAAGACCGGCTTGTTCTCTGCGTCTGCGGCGTCCAGCTTAATGACGGCATGGGTTCCTGCCCGGTGGGGAAGAATGGCGGCGATCTGACCGGTAAGGCGCAACGCATCCCCGGGCCGGATCAACCGGTGGACAATGAGGTGTTCGGTATAGTGCACCTGGGTAAACAGCACCTCTTTGGGGAAGTCATTTGATTCAATAAAGTCTCCCAGATTGCTGAGGATGGGCCAGGTAACGGCCACGGGAAAGGTGGGGGGGGCAAAAATTTCCTGTTTTGCCCTGTCATCAAAATACAGGGGGTTGCCATCCTGGATTGCCGCAGCAAAATTGGTGGTGTCCCGCCAGGTGATTTGGGTATTATGAGGGTTCAGCCGGGTTCCGGCCAACTTGCTGTCCAGCTTCATTGTGTTTACGACTCCAAAAAAAAGGTGTTACGGGTCACACGGTTTTGAATTGTTCCTTGGAACAGATAAATCATAGTTTTAATTATTTGTCAAAAAGAAAACTATGTTTTAGCTGAGCGGCTCGGAACAGGGGGTACAAAATTACCTGGGATCTAGCATGGGATAGGAAGTAATGGTGTTGATAACCGCCATATGCTAATTGAGCAATTGCCCAAGGTTAGATGGGGTCGGCCTGGTCATTGCCCAGGCTGGGAATGTGAATTCAGACCGTTTTCCTTTTTTCCGGGAAACTTTCGGCACACGGGTTTCAAATTTTAAATCAGGTGGTTTTTAACCAGGAGCTTGTGGCCTGTAACACGCCGGAAGAAACCCAAAAGACCCTGGACCAAATCCAGACATCGGAGATTGGAGGTGCAGGGGGGCCTGTGGAAGAACCCGCCGGTGATCCGGGTCAGTCTTTCTGACTGGGTCACCACAACCGCCGATATTGAGCGGTCTGTAAAGGC
Source organism: Pseudomonadota bacterium (assembly GCA_018816605.1). Next base: position 19,296 of record JAHIVS010000660.1, on the reverse strand, counting down.
CTTTGTCCTTTGCAGGGAAAAAGCCCGGCAGGGCTTAGGAGAAGAAAAGGATCACTCTCCTATCATTATCCGTATGATCTCTTTATCCGTTTCGCGCATTCCGTCACGGCCGAGCCTGCCGATGTTGGCGATGGTATTTTCCACCCCGTTGGTTCCGATCCCGTCTCCGCCGTAAAATGGCTGTCCTTTCTGGTACATATGGAACCCTAGAATGCCCGCATCAATGGAAGCGGCTATTTTTGCCGCACAGGAGGGTTTTGCACCATCGCAGATGATACCCGATACAATGGCCAGGGCATTTACGATGGTATGGGCAACCTCCTTAAACCGGCCGCCATGGAGCCAGGTGATTCCGGCACCGGCACCTATGCCTGCGCTGACAGCGCCGCAATATGCGGACAATCTGCCGATTCCTGTTTTCTGGTGTATGGTAATAAGGTTGGACACCAGCAAGGCCCTGAACAATATTTCCTGTTCAACGCCCAAGGCCGTTGCATATTCGATCACGGGCACCGAAGCTGCAATCCCCTGATTGCCGCTGCCAGAAACGATCACAACCGGAAGCTCACACCCGCTCATTCTGGCGTCGGATCCGGCTGCCGCCGAAGCTTCAATTCCTTTGAGATTGCCGGTATTGGGAACCACGACGCTTTTAACATTTTTGATGATATTGTCACTGGCTTCAATCAGTACCCGGTCCGGCAGCCGTCCCAGGACCTGTCGCGCCCGTGCGGCAGCAAATGCAATGGCAATGGGTTCAGTACAGCCCATTGCCGGAACAAGCTCTTCTTTCAGGATATCACGGTAGGCTTTGTATCGTTTGTCCAGGGTGTCCATGGGTTGAAAATACCCCTTTCCCTAAGAGATTTGGTGTTTGGCCTCTCTTAAGAGGGATAGCAGATTCTTTGATCCGGGTCAATATGTGTCAGCGGCAACACGGCAAACCGATGATAAAGGTTGTTCCCTTACCCGGCTGGGAAATGACATCCATTGTTCCCCCATGGTGTTTGGTTATAATGAAATAGGAAACAGATAATCCGAGGCCGGTCCCCATGCCCGAAGGCTTTGTCGTAAAAAAGGGCTCAAATATTTTTTTGCGCGTTTCTTCGTCCATACCAGGCCCATTGTCCTGAATTTCCACGTCCACCCGATTCGGAAGGATTCCTTTGCAAAGTCTGAGGATAAATCGTGGCTTTCGATTGCCTGGCAGCTCTTTTTCACACATCGCCTGGGCCCCGTTATTCAAAATATTCAACAGAACCTGCTGGAGTTTGCCTCCGTCACAGGCAACCATGGGCAATCCCTTTTCATACTGTTTCTCAATGGCAATGGATTTAAAGTCAAAATGCTTTTTTAAATTAAAATCAGTTTCTGCAAGTTTCAGGGTTTTATCCATCAGTGCTGTCAGATTATTTTCGGAAAAGGAATCATCACTTTTTCTGGAAAAACTGAGCATGTTTTCCACAATGGAGGCCATCCGCATGGCAGACCCGGTTATGGCTTCAATCATGGAAAAGATATTTCGCGCTGCCATGAAGTTTTGAATGGAAGCCATTGTGGTTCCGGCTTCTTCAGCCGCTTTTACATTGGCCGGAATGGTTTTGCTGGTCAGGCGATTGGATAGCAGAGCTGCATTTTGAATGATGCCTGCCAAAGGGTTGTTAATCTCATGGGCCATTCCTGCAGCAAGTCCGCCCATGGAACGCATTTTTTCATTCTGAATTATGGCCTCTTCCATCCACACGTTTTTACTCACATCATCAATGCGGATGACAGCCCCCTCACCCCCATTGGCCGTTAGCGGATAGAGGGTCATATCTTCGTAATGGGTTTTGGCGTCCTGGGTAAGGAAGGGTGATTTTACAATATATTGAATCTCTTTTTCTTTTAAGCTTTCCTGCACCTTTTGCAAGTGCGGGCGGATCCGGGGAAACACCTCCGGAAGAAATCGGTTGTGGGCATCTGCCATGGATATCCCTGTTGTTATTTCTGCCTGGCGGTTCCACTGGGTCACTTTCATCTGGTTATCCACCCCAATCAACAAGGAGGGCATGGAATTGATAATGTTCGACAGATAATTTTCCAGGTTACGCAACGCAGTCTCTGTTTCTTTTCGAACCCTGTTTTCAGCGGTCAGTTCTTTTTGGAAGGTGTCCAATTGGGTCATGAACAGGTTGAAACTGGTGGATAATTTGCCAATTTCATCCCCTCTGGTGTCGTCCATCCGGAAAGACCAATCCCCTCTGGCACCTTTCTCAAATCGATGGATGAGAACATTCAATGGTTTGGTAATGGAGGCACTGACACCCAGGGTGACCACTCCTAAAATCAACAGGCTCACAATCAGTATCAGCCAGAAGCATTTCTGCATTTCAAACAGGGGCACAGAAACTTCCCGATTCTTTTCGGCAATCTTTCGTAACTGGTTCTTGACGGAGATGGTTTCAGCTGTTTCCACCATGTCGGTAATCATCTGGTTGAATTGGGCCAATTCTTCCCTTATCTGATGGGTCAGGCTTTTTTTTACCTGGAAAAAAAACAGAGCAAAACTCAAGGAAAAAATAACCAGCGAGACAATTGCATAGGGCAAAAATAATTTATATTTTATGGTCATATTTGTTAGGTATCCCTGGTTTCAAATCAATGGAGATTGGGGGTTAATCCTTCAATATTTCGGTCGTGTTCAAGATGCCGATCAGGTGATTTTCATTTTTCAGGACACCTTGAAGATATTTGCCTTTAATCTCGCCAATATTGGAGGGTGCCGGTTCAATGTCATGGGGTGTGGCATGAACCACATCATGGATGGCATCCACCAGCAGGCCGATATGTTCATTTTCTGAATGAACGATGATATTTTTATTGTCCGTATGCTTTCGCACAGGATTCAGGCCCAGTTTCCTTCCCAGATCAATGATGGTGACAATCTGGCCCCTTAAGTTTATGATGCCTTTTATATAATCCGATGGGTGCGGAACCTGTGTGATCTCAACGTTTTTGTTAATTTCTTGTATCTCCAGACGATTGATACCGAAAAGGGAGGCGCCCAGATGAAAAGTAGAAAAGGCATTGTCTGCTGAAGCTGTTTCCATTGTGTTTTCCATCATATTGTTTTCCTTGTGATAAAAAGAAGTTTCCCTTGACGGGCGGATTTATTGAACCCACTCCGGATGAATGGCCCTGGCCAGCTCAAGGACATCGACCATAAGTGTCGTATGGTTATGAAGGATCATGGAGCCTTTAATGGCGGGCTGGCGCAATGTTGTTGCATCGATCTCCAGGAAGACCGAAGCGGTATCCATCGGCGGGTTCACCATGAGCCCCAATTCCCTGTCCTTGATCTTGAAAACAACGATCTCCTGGTGTTCTTTTGGGGTGAGGGGGGGTACATCCGCTACCTGGGACAATTGGCACAAGGGCAATGCCCCGCCCTTGTATTGAACCACTTTTCTTTCTCCGATCTGCTCAATGGCTGCGGTTTGAATCCTTTCAATACGTTCCACACTGTCCAGGGGGACTGCAAAATATTCGTTTTCTGAGTTTTTGAACGTCAGAAGTGCTGTCTTGGACCCTTCATGGTGCATGGATGCTTCGGAATCGGCTGTGAGCTGCCTGACTTCAGGCAAGGTCGACAGGCCGGCAATTTGCGCCAGATTGGAAATATCCAGAATCAGCGCCACTTTGCCGTCGCCCATAATCGTTGCGCCGGCAAATGCCAGACACCGTTTAAGGTGCCTGCCCACCGGCTTTACCACAATTTCCTCTGAATCCTGCAATTGATCGACAATAAGCCCGTATGTATAGGCACCGGCAGAAACCACGGCAATGTTGACGGCATTTCTTGTACCGGATCTCCGGTCCTTTGAGGCCCTGTCCGGCAGTTTTAAAGCTAAATCCGGAACCCTCTCAATAACGGCTGCCTCTTTGTTCAGGGAATGTCGTTTGGATCGTCTGTCGGCAATATGTTTACGTCTGTCCGCCAGGGTCGTTCCTGTTGTCAGGTCCACATATTTTTTTTCAATGCCGAGCATTTGAGACAGGTCCAGCAAGGGCAATAGTTCTCCCCTTAACCGGACAACATTGGCATCACCGACCTTTTCAATTCGTTCTTTGACCTGATCCAAAGGGATCCTGAGCAGTTCATCCAGATTCACCTGGGGAACGGCATAGCGTTCACGGCCGACACAAGTGATCTGGCTTGGAATAATCGCAAGGGTTAATGGCAGTTTGATGGTAATATCCGTGCCGACCCCTTTTTTCGAATCTAGTTCAAGGAGGCCGCCAAGGGTTTCAATATGGGCAACCACACCCGTCAGGTCAGCACCGTTGCCCGAAGCATTGGTGATATTCAAAGGATCAAGTCCGTTGCCGTCATCGGAAATGAGGATATTTACCTGGCCGGCATCATGGAATGCACGCACACGAATGTTGCCGATGGCTTTCTTGCCGGTGCGTTCACGTTCCCCTGGTGTTTCTATCCCATGGGCAATACAATTTTTTACCAATTGGGTTAAGGGATTGCTGATGGATTCCAGGATGGTTTTATCCAGCTCCACCTCGCTGCCTTCAATGACAAGGGCAACGGATTTGCCGACTTGCTGTGATTGATCCCTGACAACAGGGTTCAATCTGTTTAACATCTTGGCCATGGGCTGCATGCGGGTTTTCATGATGGTTTCCTGGAGTCCAGAGGTAATCATATCGATTCGCTGGCTGGAAATCTCTGTGGCGCGCAAATTACCTGTGGTGACACCTTGAAGCAATTGATTCCGGCTTAAAACAAGCTCCCCGGCAAGGGTCATCAAGGTATCCAAGAACCCGACATGGACCCGTATGGATGCGTTGGTTCTATCATTTGTGTCATCAGGTTCGTTTATTGTACCGCTACTTGTTTGTGCCATTGCATTCGCTGGTGTCATCGATTTTTTCCCTTGGATTGTGAACAGCCTCCCGGAACACCCCCGGCCGGAAGGCTGTTGGTTTTTACTTTAACTTGAACCGGCTGACCATTGCATTGAGGTTTTCCGCCAGGCTGGACAACGCCACTGCGCTTGAATTCACCTGGAGGCTGCCGGTTTTCATCTCGTTGGCGGCCTGGCTGACCTTGTGGACATCCTCGGTCACCTCTCCGGCCACAGTTGATGTCTGGTTAACATTTTGGTTGACTTCCTGGACACCTTCAGCAGCCTGGCTCACATTGTTTGAGATCTCCTGGGTGGTGGCCGACTGCTCTTCAATGGCGGTTGCCACAGTGGTAACAATAAGATTGATTTCATTGATGATATCAACAATGGAACTGATGGCGGACACAGACTCCTGGGTGCTTGCCTGGACATCGCCAATCCGTGCACCGATTTCATCGGTGGCTTCTGCGGTCTGTTTGGCAAGGGCCTTGATTTCCGCCGCAACAACGGCAAACCCTTTGCCGGCCTCTCCCGCCCTGGCGGCTTCAATGGTGGCGTTGAGTGCCAGCAGGTTGGTCTGTTCGGAAATATCTGAAATGGTTTCCGTGACCTTGCTTATTTCCGAGGCTGCTTTTCCCAGTTCTTTAACTTTTTTAGAAATGTGTTCTGCCTTGTTCACCGCCTCTGAGGTTGTGTGACTTCCTTTGGCTGTATTGCTTGCAATCTCATTGATGGTAGCCGACATCTCTTCTGCGGCCGCCACGATCATTTGAAGACTGGCCGTGGTCTGTTCCGTGGCCGCGGCCACACTGTTCATACTGGTCGCCATTTCTTCGGCTGCGGAAGCCACATTGTTGGCGCGCAGGGAGGATTGTTCCGAACCGGAAGCCATCTGTTGTGAAATGGCGGAAAGCTCAGTGGAGGAAGATGTCAGGGTCTGAACCCCCCCTGTAATATCGGTGAACATGCGGTTCAGGTTGTCCGTCATCTCTTTCATATTGCCATATACACCGGTTATTTTTTTGCCCTTTGCATTGAATTCAACGGTGAGATCTCCTTTGGCGATGCTGTCGGCAATCCTGGCGATTTCAGACGGGTCCTGTCCCAACTGGGCCATGATGCCCCGGACAAACCAGAGGACACCCAAAAGGGTGATGACCAGAAAAAGACCGCCCACCAGCAAAACGATATTTCGAATCTCAACAACCGGTGCCATAAATTCAGACGCGTTCTGGGTGATGCAGATACTCCAACCCGTTAAGGCCACCGGTGCAAATCCGGCTATTTTAGCAATCCCTTTGAATCGATAGGGTTCCACTCCGCTTTTTTGCGCCAGCATAGCACCAATAATCGTCTCCATACCCTCCAGTTTGGTGAGGTCAAGTTTTAAGATCTGCTCTTTGTTCGGGTGGGCAATGATCAAACCGGTTTTGTCTGCCATGAACGGATAGCCGGTTTCTCCCATTTTGACCCCGGTAATCTTGTCCGACAAGGCTTCCAGTTTGACCACGGCCGCAAAGATGCCGGCAAACTGACCCGAATCCGTTGTCAAAGGAACCGCGACCACAACAACGGGCTTGCCCGTGGCTTTTGATAAAATCGGCATGCCGATACTGACCCTGCCGGTTTTTGCGGATATGAAATAATCCCTGTCCGCCACGGATATGTTTTGGGTTCTGTAGGCACCGCCCGTACTATCGGCAATGGCCTGTCCCCGGGTATCGGTAACAAAGAAAACGTCATACCCGCTGCCGATCTGGGCATACACATCTGCAAAATAGGTGTCCAGGGCGGCAATTTCTGCTGTTGCATTGTCAATCCCTTCTGCCGATACTTTGTTGCTTGCCGCCACAACATGGGGCTCTACTGCCATTCCCCGGGCCAGAACGACTTCCTGTTCCATGTATAGATTGGCCATGGCCGCAAGGTTCTGGGCCGCCAATTGGGCCTGGCCTTTTGCAAGGGATTGGAGTGCGTTGGATGATTTGCTGATTGAAAAAAGCCCGACAACCGCCAAGGGTAAGATCGCCGCCAGAATCCCCCCGACAATCAGTTTGAATTTAAGTGATCTGTTTTTCATTTTTTCCTGCCTCCATTTAATTTAGGTGAATGGTTTGGTCTTTGCATTTTGCATTTGTTGCTTCCTGTTCATAATTGCCGGCCAGTCTCATGGGCCCTTTGATATAGTTTGTTTAAAACCGATATAATATCCGCAAAATCATTGTCCGGGTAACTGATAAAACAGGGGTTTAATTGCAGTCCCAGGGTCATCATGGGCTTTGTCCTGTCAGGCAGAATCAGAATCACCCGGATATGGTCAAACAATGGGGTCAACGTGATCAAGTGTTGGATCTCTTTTTTACAAAGGATGAAAACCACCATGGCCGAAACCCTGTGTAAGGGGCGGCAAAGGATGTCGGATAATTGCCGGGCCGAATGGATGGTTTCTGTTTGGATGTTTGGGAGTTGCTTTCCAATCAATGTCTCAAGCATGTTTTCCCTGTCGTATCCGGCACATTTGTATAAGAGTATGTTCATTTGTTACCGCGTCGTTCCTTTTGTTTCAGACCATGATTGCCATTGACCTTATGATGAGAGCAGGATTTGTGCCAGAACCGAAATTTTTAAAATTATCGATTAAAAACAATGGGTTGCAATAAGGACTTGCCGAGGGGGAGAAGGAGAGGAGGCCGGGGATTCCTATAAACAGGAATGCCATAATTCCTGTTTATAGGAATCAGGAATTATGCGATGGATGGAATATCCAAAAAAAATCAGAAGCGATTATGGCCCGAACCCGGGAAGGCCGTGCTTGGCCAAAAGTCCGTATAACCGGGACTGGGACACGCCGGAAATCTTGCAGGCAATTTTGCGGTCTCCCTTGGATCGGTTGATAAGGGTTTTTAAATAGTCCTTTTCGAGGCGGTTCCGATAGTCGTTGAGTTGCGGCAATTGATCTTGCCTGTCCCCTTCCACAGGCGGGGCGGTTTTTGGTGCTCCCGATAGCACAGGATCGAATTCAAGGTCAGCCATCCGGTATTCCACTGGCAAGTGTTTGGGGAAAAGTGTGGGATCACTGCCGGCCGAGGCCAGCACATATTCCAGGACATTGACCAGTTCCCGCACATTCCCGGGCCAGGCATGCCCGGACAATGTCTTGAAAAATTCAGGGGAAACCGCTTTGGTTTCCATACTGTACCGGTTTGCGAGTTCATGGAGTTTTTTGATGGTGATGAGTTCAATATCTTTTTGCCGATCCCTGAGGGGCGGCAGTTTTAATTCCATGGCACGGATCCGATAGAGAAGGTCCTGGCGGAAACGATTCTCCTTGACCATCTGGTCTAAATTTAGATTTGTCGCTGCAACCAGCCGGATATCCACAGGGATTTCCCTGTTTCCGCCCAGAGGGCGCACAGATCTTTCCTGAAGGGTTCGCAAAAAAGATTTTTGAGCTGCCAGGGGCAGGTCGCCCACCTCATCCAGCAGCAATGTGCCGCCATCGGCTTGAACCAGCAGGCCTTCCTGCTTTTTCCCCGCCCCTGTGAAGGAGCCTTTCTCATGTCCGAACAAGGTGCTTTCCAGCAATGTTTCCGGCAGCGCGCCGCAGTCAACGGCTATAAAGGGGTTTGATGCCCTTTTGCTATTCTCGTGGATTGCGCGTGCAAACAACTCCTTGCCCGTTCCGGTTTCTCCGGTGATCAATACACTGGCATCGCATGATGCTGCCTTTGCCACCTCTTCCAGGCAGTTCAGGATGGCATCGGACTCTCCGACAATAGTTGACCTGCGCAGGGGGATGCGCTGGGGCTGGGCCTGTTTTTCCCTTCGATATTGGAGTGCCCGGGTGATGGGCAGGGAGACTTCATCCAGGAGAAACGGTTTTTGCACATAATCCCATGCCCCATATTTAAATGCCAGCTCCGCTCCCCTGACATTACCGGTTCCGGTAATAATGATCACTTCCGGCGAATGGCGGTGGCCGGTAAATTCAGGCAACAGATCCAACCCGTTTCCATCCGGTAATTCCAGGTCCAGGAGGACCAGGTCAAACCGATGGTTTGCAAACAGCAGGCGGGCTGCTTGCTTTGTGTTGGCAAGTTCAAAACCATATCCCATTTGTTCGAGCAGTGTGCTGAAAAACAGGCAAATTTTCAGGTCATCGTCAATGACCAGCACCTTTATCATAAATTAATCCTGTTTTACGGGTTGTTTTAAATGCATCTTTATGGCCCGGGCCAGCTCACTGGCAATGATGGGTTTCATCAGGATCTCAGAGATACCGCACTCTTTCATCGTTTCAGCTGTTAACCCTTCACTGAAGCCGGTGCACAGAACAATGGGCATATCGGGCATGAGTGCTGTTATTTTTTTTGACAGGGAGAGACCGGTCATTTTCGGCATGGTCAGGTCTGTCAGGACCAGATCAAAGTCGGCCGGGCTGCGGGTGAATTTTTCCAGGGCTTCATGACCATTGGCGGCACTGACGATCTCATAACCCAGCTTCAAAAGGAGTTGAGACATCCATTCGAGAATGCCGGGTTCATCATCTGCCAGCAGAAGTTTTCCTTTGCCTTTCTCCATGATAGCAGCTTGCTGAACGCGATCCAATGCATCCGCACTTGTCTGTTCGGGCAACAAAATTTGAAAAGTGGTTCCCATCTCCGGCTCACTATACACCGAGATATGCCCTTTCATCTCTTTAATGATGCCGTATGCCAGCGCAAGCCCCATGCCGGTTCCCTCTCCCTTGGGTTTTGTTGTAAAAAAAGGCTCAAAAATTTTATCCGTCAAATGTTTGGGGATTCCGCTTCCTGTGTCGGATATGGTCAAGCGAACATATTTTCCGGGACCCAGTTCCTTGGATTGAAAAAGGTCTCCTTTAAATAGATCAACGGATTCAAGCAGGACCTCAAGGGTGCCGCCTGTTTCTTTCATGGCATGGGCCGCATTGGTAAACAGATTCATCAGGACCTGGTGAATCTGTGTCGGGTCAGCCAGAACCGAGGCTTCGGCCGGGTTAAAACCGGTTTTTATTTCAATGTTGGAGGAGATGGATGCCCTTAAAAATGCTAAGACTTCTTTGATCAAGGGGACAACCTGCAGGACCTGTTTTTGGACATCTGCCCTGCGGCTGAAGGTCAAAATATGCCTGACCAGCTCTCTTGCCCGTAATCCCGCAGCCAGAACCTGATCCAGATTGTCTTGGGTGCCTTGGTCTTCCCTCGTGCGAAGCTTGGCAAGCTCGGCAAACCCCAAAACAGAGGAGAGAATATTGTTAAAATCATGGGCAATTCCGCCGGCAAGGGTGCCCAGGGCTTCCATTTTAAGGGTTTGCTGGATCCGGGTTTCCATTGTTTTCCGGTCGGTGATGTCCTGGATGGTGCCGCGGAGAAAATAGGCCGCTTTATCTTTTGATTTTTCAGGCTCGCAGATGGTATGGACCCATTTCACCTTTCCCGAGGGCAGGACCAGCTTCAGCTCGATATCATAGGCCCGGCCCTTTTGAATGGCATTTTGAATGGCCGTATTCAAGATTTCCCAGCACTTGGGACGATAAAGCTTCTGGTAATCTCCAATGGGAAACGGGCCCAGTTCGGGGTCCCGTTCGTATATGTGATAGACCTCTTCGGACCAGACAGGAACTGCCGCTTCAGGGGCCAGGGACCAGTTCCCAATGGCGGCGATTCTCTGGGCCATGCGAAGATCAATATTGGCCTCCTCAAGCTTCTGGGCCAATGCCTTGCGCTGGGTAATATCCCTGGTGATCCCCAGGATCCTGTCCGGGACCCCCTTTTCATTCCTCAGAAAGCGGGCCGTAATTTCCACCCAGATCTTGGCCCCTTTTTTTGTTATCATCTCAAGTTCAATGGTTCTGTACCGGTTCGCATCTGCCCCGGGGTCCGAATCCCGGGCAAGTTCTTCGGATATGGTTTGGGATACTTTCTTTAAGGATTTTTTGCTCATATGGGTGCCCGTCTGCAGGTCGATAAATTCTCTGGGCGAATACCCCAAAATTGTTTCCATGGCAGGACTGACATAGGAAAACCTGGAACCGGGAAGCTCCAATATCCAGATGGCATCGGTGGCATTATCGGCCAGCAGCCGGTAGCGGCTTTCGCTTGTGCGAAGATCGTCCTGGGCTTTCTTTTTTTGAATTATTTTCCACATCCCGTCCATCATCAGCTGTAGTTGCCGGACATCGGATTCATCATAGGCCTCTTTTTTGTTGCCCACACCGGCCAGGGCAACAATCCTTTCGCCGTCAAATATCGGGACATTCAACACGCGGCGGATCATGACATGCCCTGCGGGATACCCTTTTTTCTGGGGGGACGAAAAATTTGCATAGTCGTTGATGATCATGGGTTCCCTGTCGCGGACAGCCTGGGCCCACAACCCGGTCTCTTCCAGATTAAAAATCAATGGTTTGTCTTCAATCTCGCACTGAGCCATGGCCTCTTTTGACCAGGTGTGCATGGTCAGTTGCGATTCTTCTTCATTCAAAAAAGCCAGATATCCGATGTCGCTTTGGGTCAAACGGATGGCTTCTTCCACGGCAAAGGTGGTGAGAACCTTTGCCGGCTGCTCGGTCATCTGGCTCAATTCCAGCAGTTTTTTCAATCGCAATTCTTCCAGATCCCTTGCCTGCTCTGCCGCATTTTTCTTCTGTTCGGTCCGGACCACCTGTTGGGTAATATAAAGGGACAACAGGATGACAAAAATCAGGATGCCCCCGAAAAGCTTTAGAAATTTCTGGCGAATGCGTTTTATCTCCTGCTGGATATCTTCCATATAGATACCGGTTCCGATAATCCAGCCCCAGGGAGAAAATCCCTTTATATAGGAAATTTTCGGCGATACTTTTGGGGATGTATCTTTTCGCTGCCAGGAGTAATTCACATAACCGCCTTTGCTTTGCATCACCATTTCCACCATGGCGGCAAAGGGGTGATTTCCTGCATTGTCCTTGAAAAGGGTCAAATCGAATCCCTCAAGATCCGGGCGGTAAGGGTGCATGACCATAAAGGGATGATAATCAATGATCCAGAAATAATCCTTGCTGTCCGAACCATATCTCAGATTCCGAATCTGATGTATGGCTTGTTCGCGTGCCTGATCCGATGTGATTTTTCCCTGGCGAACTCTTAAATCAAATTCAGTTAGCAAGCTGAGGGTACTATCGGTTAGCTGAAGGATGGTATCCTTTTTTTGAGCCAGTAATTGTTTTTTTTGCTGGGGAATAAAGATTAAAAAAACACTCAAGACGAAAACGGTATAGGTAATATATAGCGGGATAAGGATTCTAAGAGACCCGGACACGTTTTTTTTTTGTGTGAATTTATCAATAATATCAATTTCTTGACCTATTCTTTCCGCCAAGGCATCTCCTGACACAATAATGGATAAAAATTTATATTATTTTAACAGCTTATTTGGCTGAGTCAATGCCCAAATTTGAGGGGCAGATGCTGGGCGGCCCTATTTTAATTTCATTTCGTTTGCACAAGATCTTGGGGCTGGGGAACCAATCGTTTCATGGTACAGCAAAGCTGCTATATTGCCGGGAAAGAGACGGACCCTTTTGTTCCGGTCTTTTCCGGCAGCAGGGAAGGCGTAAGCCCCCCCCCGGTTTTCAAGGAAAGAAAAACGGAGAGAAAGGAGCAAAATGCAATTAGGAACGACGGACCCCCATGTATTATACTGAAAACGTGCTTTGTTTTTTTGATTAAGGTCTGGTATCTTTGAAAAAAAACAGGTATAGCTGTAACTTTATAAAAAATAGCGCAGTCTTTTCAGGAGGATAGAAAGATGAAAAAAGTAGGATTGGTCGGCTGGAGAGGAATGGTGGGGTCCGTGCTCATGGAAAGAATGATGGCGGAAAATGATTTTAAAAACTTTACCCCGATTTTCTTCACCACGTCCCAGACCGGCCAGAAAGCACCGGATGTCGGGGTTGATGCCCCTGCCCTGATCGATGCCCACAACCTGGATGCCCTGATGGAAATGGATGTGATCCTAACCTGCCAGGGCGGGTCCTATACCGAGGCGGTTCATCCAAAGCTTCTGGAAAATAATTGGGGGGGCTATTGGATTGATGCCGCTTCCACCTTGAGAATGGATGAAAAAAGCATTATTGTTCTGGATCCGGTCAACAATGATGTGATTGAAGAAGGCCTTGCCCGGGGGATAAAAAATTATATCGGCGGGAATTGCACGGTTTCCCTCATGCTCATGGCCCTGGGCGGATTGTTTGAAAATGATCTGGTAGAATGGCTTACCACCATGACCTACCAGGCAGCTTCGGGTGCAGGTGCCAAAAACATGGAAGAACTGGTCGCCCAGATGCGCTGCATCGGGGACAAGGCGGCCGGCATTCTGGACAACCCGGCTTCGGCCATCCTGGATCTGGACAAAAAGGTCACGGACACCATCCGGTCCAAGGGATTTCCCGTGGACAACTGGGCCGTTCCCCTGGGGGCCAGCCTGATTCCCTGGATCGACCGGGCCATGGACAACGGCCAGACCCGGGAGGAATGGAAGGGGTTTGTGGAAACCAACAAAATTCTGGGCCGGTCCGGCAATCCCGTGCCCATTGACGGCCAGTGCGTGCGTATCGGTTCCATGCGCTGCCACAGCCAGGCCTTTACCATTAAACTGAAAAAAAATCTTCCGTTGGATGAGATCACCGCCATGATGGCAGCCAATAATGACTGGGTAAAGGTGGTTCCCAACAGCAAGGAAGAGACCATCCGCCAGTTAACGCCGGCAGCCGTGACCGGAACCCTGACCGTTCCCGTGGGCAGGATACGCAAGATGAACCTGGGGGAGGAGTTCCTGACGGCTTTTACCGTTGGGGATCAGCTCCTGTGGGGGGCCGCAGAACCCTTGAGACGTATTTTGAATATCATTCTTTAATATGCTTACAAAAAAGGCCTGTCCCTGATCGTAAAAGAGGGGGGCAGGCCTTTTTTTACCCCTTTCTTACTGCCCATGCCTTTGGGCCGGGAGTTTATAATTTTGGATAAAGTGATGCCAATTGAATTTGTGCCGGAAGATGAAAATTATAGAGAAAAGGTAGAGAAGTATTTTGATCGTCAAAGCGCGATGAAAACCATCGGAATCACCCTGGAGGAAATTTCACCCGGCCGGGTTGTCCTCAACATGCCCTATGACGAAGCCTATACCCAACAGCATGGATTTGTGCATGCGGGAATTTTGTCAACCGCCCTGGACAGTGCCTGCGGCTAGGCAGCATTTTCGCTCATGCCAAGGGAAGCCGCTGTTCTTTCCATTGAATACAAGGTCAATTTGCTGGCGCCGGCAAAGGGCGAAACGTTCATCATCACGGGTCAGGTTTTGAAACCGGGCAGAACCGTCCCTGTCTGCCAGTCCGAAGCATATGCGGTAAGTGAAGGAAAGGAAAAACTGGTGGCCCAGATGACGGGAACCATGATGACCATTATCGGAAGAAAAGGCATCAATCAATAGGGAAAGGGACACTGTTTTTTTAAAACATCGCCGTGGGAAGCTTTTATTATGCAAAGCCTGGAATCAGATGGAATCAGTTTTGTTTCAGGGAATTGGCCCGTTGATGTGGATAAAGTTACCTTGGTCTTTATCCATGGTGCCGGATTAAACAAGGCATGCCGGGACAATCAGGTGACAGGGCTTTCGGATGTTGCAAATACCATTGCCGTTGATCTCCCCGGACATGGGGATAGCCGCCTCCCCGGCAAGGAAAAGATCTTTGATTATGCCCGGGCTGTTACGGACTTTCTTGATTTGATCCATACCCCCAATCCGGTTCTTTGTGGGATGAGCATGGGCGGGGCCATTGTCCTGCAGATTCTGACAACTGACAAAAATCGGTTCCATGCAGGGATTTTGATCAATACCGGGGCAAAACTTAGGGTCATGCCCCTGATTTTTGAAACCCTTGCAAAAAGCCACAGCGATTTTGTTGACATGACCATTGGGTTTGGGATTTCACCCAAAAGCGATGCAAAAAAATTAGGTCCTCAAATTGCCGCCTGTTCCCAATGCCACCCCCCGGTCGTATGGAAAGATTTCTGTGCATGTGATACCTTTGATGTGTCCCGGGATCTTGGTGCCATCAAGGTGCCTGTTTTGATATTGACGGCCGATGATGACATCATAACACCCCCCAAGTACGGAATTTTTTAGAAAAAAACATCAAGAACGCCAGGCGGCAGAACATTGAAGATGCGGGTCACTTTTCCCCCATGGAAAATCCCCATGCCGTGAATGGGGCAATCCGTGATTTTGTCCTGGCAAATAAAATTAGCCGGAACGGGTAAAGGGCCCTGGTGTGGAGGAACGCCCAGGGCCCCGGGGATACCAAGATTGTCCGATCAACTCAATTATCCCCACCATCCCCAGCCAAAAGAGGCTGTGAACAGGATGCAGAATAGTAATGTTCCCATCAGGTATTTATCTTCCAGCGCCATGATTTTTCTCCTTAAAATAATGAATTATACGGCATCCGCTTCCTTGGTGACATCCATTGTTTCAATGTCTGCCCGCCGGATCTGTTCTTCCGAGGTGGTGGCCATTTCCGCCTTAAAGCACAGGGCCCACATCATCGCAATGCCCGCGATCCACCAGACGATCTGCCAGGCCCAGAGGGCAGGAAATCCGCAGAAGGTAAAGGCGGTGTTGCCGATGAGAACACCGGGTCCCAGGGCAAAAAAGAACCAGACCGGGACCAGAATTTTCATGCGGCTCCGCCATTTTTTTCCGTTTTCAGAGGGGCCGTCTATGCTGTTCAGCCATTGCCTGACCTCTTGTTGCCGGGCGAGTGTCTCGTCTGAATCCTTGAACCCCAGCCCCCGGCACAGGTAGGCCACGCCAAGGGCCGTGAAGATTCCCCAGCCGGCCGTGTGGATGGACAATGGGTATTGATAAATGTAATAGGTGATAAAACAGACCACAATGGCTGAGATCAGCCCCAGGACCACACCGATGCTCGGAAACTTGAACCCCCAGTGAACCCCCATGAGCGCAAGGTACATGATGGTGCCAAAGGCCGTGGCAAATCCGCCGATCATGACGATGGCATCGGTGGAGGTGAGGCTGACCACCACGGCTGCCACGGAAAGAAGGGTGGCAAAAATCCGGTTGGTCCAGATCTGTTCCTTGTGGGAGCCGCTCTGCTTTCTCACGTACCGCCACCAGAAATCCCTTTGGATAATGGTGCCCCCTGTGCCGATATAGGGGGCTGCCGTCGAATGGATGGCCGCAATGGCGCCCAGGAAAACAATGCCCAGGACCGGTCCCGGCAAAAATTTTACCATGAGCATTGGCACCACATCCGAGTCCACCTTTGGGGCAATTTCACCGGCCATCTGTAATATTCTGGCCCCCATTCCCTGGAAGGCCGTGAAGAAAAACAGGCAGATGCCCACCACAAAGGTGGACATGAAAACCTGCTGCCATGCCAGGGCCTTCGGGTTGGCCATGCCGAAATTCCACAGGGTGAAGGCCGGCGACGACTGGATGCCCATGAGGGCGAACATATAGGTCAGGATCATGACCGCCGTCCATCCGCCGCTGCCAAGACCAAAATGAATCAGGCCCGGCACAGTGGTATATTGGGTGTCCAGGGTGGCAATGGCGGCGGTGAGGCCGGACCATCCGCCGATGAGCTCGGATTTGAGCACATAAAATCCCAGCAACACGATGCCGGCAACCAGCAGGCAGAACTGGAGCACCCCGACCCAGGTGCTGGCCTTGAGGCCGCCGGTGACCACGTAGAACCAGACAATAAAGGCAATGAAAACAAGTCCGTAGGTTTCGGGGATGCCTGCCACCCAATAGAACAATTTGGCTGCCGTGATCAGCTGGAGCCCGGAATAGAAGATGGAATATAAAAATGCCGCAATAACGGTGAGCCACCGGACCGCTTCATTGTTATAATAATAGGCGAACATATCGCCCGGGGTGATGAACCCGTATCGTTTTCCCATGAGCCAGTTCCGCTTGGCAAAAAAGGTGCCGGTAATGGGAATGGTGAGCACGTACATGGAGGCAAAGGCGTATACAAGGCCCGCACTCCAGATCAGTCCCGGATGTCCCACAAAGGTCCACCCGGAAAAGGAGGCGGCTGTGGCTGCCATTAAAAAGGCAACAAAGGGAATGGATCGCCCCGCTATGCCGTATCCTGAGGCTGTTTTTTCAGTGAAAAACCCCCGCAGCCCCCACCAGAAGCAATAGACAATATAAAGTCCCAATAATAGAAACACCCAGGTTTTTGGTTCCATAATTTTTCCCTCCTGTATCTGTTTTTTTGAGTTGATCGATTCGCTTTGGCGATATTGTATTACATGGGTCAGGTGTCCATTGGTTTACCACCTCCTTTTTGTAAGTCTTGCAATCGGGTGAAAAACAAAGGGAGCGTCGGCTGAGAGATCTGTTTTTGGACATTTTTTTGCCAAAAAGAAAAACAATAGTGCAAGAATGAAATGGTCTGGTGTATACCCTCTGATAACTAAATCAGACTTAATTTAAACTTAAGATTTGACTAAATTTTGAAATTTTTTCATTTTTTTCCCTTGCCTCCCGCTGGGGGATCTGGATATAGTCTTTTTGATGCTCCTCCTCCTCCGGGCGCTCTTTAAATTTTTCGACCTGGGCACGTTCCAAATTCTTGCAATGGGTCCCCTGGAATCAGACCCCTTGTTTTTTTAAGACGCCAGAAACCAGTATGGAATACCTGATGTCAACTATGCGTGTACCCGACACATCCGATGCCATCCTAAGACCCCGGCTGAATCCGGTGCTGGACATGATTCCCCAAAAAAAGCTAACCCTTGTGGTTGCAGGACCCGGATACGGGAAAACAACCCTTGTGGCCCAGGCCATGGTCCGCCTCGGCCTGCGGGCAGTCTGGTATCATCCCGACCCGGGTGAAACAGATTTTTTGGGATTCATCACAAGTCTTGTCAGGGGCATCCAGGGATATTATCCAGGGTTCTGGAAGGCGTTGGGAATCCAAGAGGACAATGAAAATGCTTTTTTTCAAATGGATTCAGCAGTTGCGGGAGAGGCCTTTTTGACTGAAATGAAAGCCCATGTAACCTCGGATCTGTTCCTGGTGGTGGACGATTGCCAGGTGCTGGGGTGCCATCCTGAAGTGAATGCATTCTTCCAATCGGTATTGGACCGGTTATTGCCTTTTGTCCATTTGATCCTCATCAGCCGGGTTCTTGCCCCCCTTAAATTGTCCCGGTTGATGGCAGAAAGGCAGGTTATACAGGTTGTCGAGGCTGACCTGGCGTTTACCGCCAGTGAAATCAGACTGCTTTTTTCCCAATTGTTTGATATTGTATTACCGGAAGGCTATATTGACCTGCTGTACCGCAAAACAGGGGGATGGGTGTCCGGCCTGGTCCTCTTTTACCATTCCCTGAGAAAAAAGACCGGCCCGGAAGTGGGAGATGCCATAGCAAGTCTCAACGGCTCCCAGCGCTATCTTTTCAATTATTTCAAGGAAAATGTCTTTGATTCGCTGCCCGAAGAAAAACAGGCATTCATGCTCAGAACCGCTATCCTGTCCAGGCCCCATTTTGAGTTTTGCAACAGGTTTTTATCCATTAATAACGCACGGGCGATTTTATGCGAACTTGAGGATGGGCATTGTTTCACCTTTTCAGTGGACGAAGACCGGCAGATTTTTTTTTATCATCGTCTTTTTCAGGAATTTTTGCAGGACCGGCTGAAGCATCGGCTGGATCCGGAAGAAATAAACCGCCTGTATAAGGAGGCCGCCATCTTATATGAGCGGGAGGATCAGGGCCAGGAAGCCCTGCAACACCATATTCTGGCCGGCAATATGGCGGATGCCTCCCGGTTGTTGAACCGGTTTGCAAGGCCCATCATCAAGCAGGACCGCCCCCAGATGGTCAAATCTTTGTTGTCGATTATACCGGCCCAGTATATGGATGAGGAGCCCTGGTTTCAATATCTTGAGGCCGGATACCTGGGGCTGTGCCGCCGGCTGCAGCTGGCGGCCAGGGCCTATGAAAAAGTCTTGAAAGTATTTCGCAGCCAGCAGGACGAACAAGGGGAATGCCTCTGTCTCATGGAACTTGCAGAATACTACCTGGCTGCCGGGGAGTTGAAACATGGGACGCTGGCACTGATATCGGAGGGGACACTTGTGTGTGGGTTATGCCCTAACGATTACACTTATCAGGGTATGCTGCTGAACTTAAGAGAGGTGAAAGCGCGGAAGGGGGTGGTGATAGGGATATCGGATAAGTGCGATGATGTATTTGATTACTGGATACCGATACCCACCGTGGGGGAAGTTTATTACCCTATTGTGTGTATTGTGGTGGCTCAGTTGTTAGCGTACTGGACTGCCGTGGAG
>JAHIVS010000735.1 GCA_018816605.1 Pseudomonadota bacterium | reverse complement strand
GCCATCACGGAAGGGTATACCTCCGAAGAGCTCATTGATATCTTTACGGCCATTACCGTGCCCATTTCCAAGATCAAGACCGTGAATGAAGTGGTGGAAGACCCGTTGGTGGCAAAGAAAATTCTGACGGCAACCGACCCTGTGACAGGCCTGACCTTGACCCTGGCCCCGCCGCCCAACATGACCCCATTTCTGGAAGGCTGCGACCGCAAGCTTTCCTTCCCCCCCCGGTTCGGAGAGCAGAACCAGGAAATCTACGGTGATCTTCTGGGGTATGACCCGGCGGCTCTGGATGAGTTTAAGGAAAAAGGAATCATTTGATATGAAACTTGTCGTGCTGGTTAAACAGGTCCCCAACACCACCCGGGTCAAGCTGGATCCCAAAACCGGCAATTTGATCCGGGAGGGATTGGAAAGCATCGTAAACCCCGATGACCTCCATGCACTGGAAGCGGCCCTGGGGATAAAAGAAGCGACCGGGGGAACAGTGACAGCCATTTCCATGGGGCCTCCCCAGGCCGTGGATGCACTAACACAGGCCATTGGCATGGGAGCAGACAGGGGAATTCTGCTCTGCGACAGGGCCTTTGCCGGGGCAGACACCTGGGCCACCTCCCTGACCCTAAGCCATGCCATCCGGAAATTGGGCGAAGTGGATCTGATCATCTGCGGACACCAGGCCATTGACGGGGATACCGCCCAGATCGGACCCCAGGTGGCAGACTGGTTAGGACTTGCCCAGGCCACCTATGTCAAGGAGATTGAACACCTGACCCCGGCTGATCCGGATAAACCAGAGGAGCCGGGTGAAATCATTGTCAAACGGCGGCTGGAAAACGGTGTGGAGCGCCTTGCCTGTCAATTGCCCGCCCTTGTCACGGTGATCAAAGAGCTCAACCAGCCCCGGTATGCCCACATGGAACGCCTGATCACCGCCTGCACGGACAAGGCCGACATTCGGGTGTGGAATGCGGCGGACATTGGGGTCAACACCTGTGATGTCGGACTGGAAGGGTCCAACACCCATGTGATCAAAACCTTTACCCCCAATTTCAAGCGCCAGAAGGAAATTCTTGAGGGCAGCAAACAAGAAGTTGTGGCCCAACTATTTTCCCGGCTGAAAAAAAGTGACACCACCCTTTCCGGCAAATTCCAGGGGAGGCCATCATGACCATCTGGATCGACCAGGACAATTGCGACGGGTGCAAGCGCTGCCAGCGGGTCTGTCCCTATGAAGGCATTGAGCTTATGGACGGTGTGGCAAGGGTCACGGACCGGTGCACCAGTTGCGGGGCCTGTGTGGAGGCCTGTAAAAATGAAGCCATCACATCGGATATCACCCCCAGGCAGGTGCCGGATTTTTCCGAACACAAAGGGGTCTGGGTGTTTGCCGAGCAGACCGACGGAGTGCTGGCCGCTGTGGGACTGGAACTTCTGGGCAAAGCCCGGGAGCTTGCCCGGGATCTGAATGAAACGGTCTCTGCCGTTCTTATGGGCCAGGATCTAGCAGGCCTTTGCGACACCCTGGCTGTTCACGGGGCGGATACCATTTATCTGGTGGAAGACCCTTTATTAAAAGCGTACAGGACCATTGCCCATGCAAGTGTGATGGAAACCCTGATAAAGAAATACCGCCCCTCGATCCTTTTGATCGGGGCCACGGCCCTGGGCAGGGACCTGGCGCCCCGGGTGTCCCGGCGGGTGGGGGCAGGGCTTACCGCCGACTGCACCGAGCTTTCCATTGATATGGACGAGGGTTCACAGATTTTATGGCAGACACGGCCCGCCTTTGGCGGCAATATCATGGCCACCATTGCCAACCGGTATTCCCGGCCCCAGATGGCCACCGTCCGGCCCGGGGTGATGGAAAAAACGATTGTTGAAAATGTGAATGCCGAAATCATACGGATCTCACCGACCTTAAACGAGGGGGATATCAAAACCCGGATTTTGGAACGGGTCAAAGAACTGCCAAAGGGCACGGATATTACCCAGGCCAATGTGATCGTGGCCGGGGGCCGGGGCATCAAGGGCAAAGAGGGATTTGAGATGCTCAGGGAATTGGCAGCCCTTCTGGGCGGGGAACTTGCCTGCACCCGGCTCATTGTGGAACAGGGCATCATGGCGCAACGGTCCCAGGTGGGACAGACGGGCAAGACGGTCCGGCCTGAAATCTACATTGCCTGCGGTATTTCCGGGGCCATCCAGCACAGGGCCGGTATGATGGGATCCCGGTACATCATTGCCATCAACACAGACCCCAAGGCACCCATATTTGATGTGGCCAACTGGGGGATTGTGGGGGATGTCCATGAAATCGTGCCCGAAATGATTGCCCAGCTGTCACCCAAAGGGAGCCTGTCATGAAAAAATCCGATACCCCTATAAAAATCCGGTCCAATGTTGAGGATATGGTCAGAAAAACCATGCGGGAGTTTGTGGACAAGGAGGTCATCCCCATTGCCAGGGAATACGACCAAGGGTCAAAATTTCCCGACCATCTGTTTAAACAGCTGGGAGACATGGGGCTGTTCGGTATCCGGTACCCGAGAGATGCAGGCGGGTCCGGGGGGAACACCACCCTTTACTGCATTGCCATGCAGGAGCTTGCAAGAGGGCTGATGAGCCTGGGGGCCACCGTGGCCATGCAATGTCTCATGGCCACCAACGGCCTCTATCTCTACGGCACCCCGGAACTCCATGAACGTTATTTATACCCGGCCCTGAAGGGCGAGAAAAAAGGAGCCTTCCAGCTCACCGAGCCCGATGCCGGATCAGACCTGAAGGCGGTTTCCACCCGGGCCACCCGAACGGCCGACGGCTGGGTGATCAACGGGATGAAAACCTGGGCCACCAGCGGACCCAGGGCAGACTTTCACACCGTGCTCTGCCAGACGGATCCGTCCAAGGGACTCAAGGGACTGGGCTTTTTCCTGGTGCCCAGCGACACGCCGGGGTTCTCCTTTTCCAAACCCTTTGATCTGCTGGGAACCCGGAGTTCTTCCATTTCGGAAATCTATTTTTCCGACTGCCATATCCCGGCCCACCATCATCTGGGACAGGAGGGCCAGGGATTGTCCGTGCTCCTGAAAATTCTGGCGGAAATCAGAATCATGACCGCCTCCCTTGCCCTGGGGCTTCACCGGGCTGCCATGGATGATTCTGTCCAATACTGCAAACAGAGAATGGCCTTTGGCCAACCCATCGGCAATTACCAGCTCATCCAGGCAAAGATCGCCAACATGGCCGTGAACCTGGAGGCAGGCCAGCTCATGGTGGACAAGGTCACCCATTTGATCGACAAGGGACGCTCCTGCCTCAACGAGGCCTCCATGGCCAAATATTTCACCGTGGAATCCGCCTGCTCTGCTGCCGATGAAGCCACACGGATTTTCGGGGGGTATGCCTATTCCATGGAATACGCGGTGCAGCGGTATTACCGGGACAACCGTTTTCTGCTCTATGGCGGCGGTACCCATGAAGTGTTGCAGACCACCATCGGCAGGGAGATTTTATCCAAATAATCAAGGATGCACATGAAATTAGATACCAGTTTTAAGGAACGCAAATCCCTGGGCCAGGATGTATTTGAATACCTGAAGGATGCCATCATCGACCAGACCATTGAACCCGGCTCCCGCCTGGTGGAAAGCAAGCTTGCCGACATGCTGGGCATCAGCCGGACACCCTTGCGGGAAGCATTGCACAAGCTTGAACGGGAAGACTGGATCGAACAGATTCCTTCGGGCGGATTCCAGGTGGTGACCCTGACCCGGGAAGAGATTGAGCAGACCTTTGGCATCAGAAGTGTTCTGGAGGCCTATGCTGCCAGGCTTGCCGCTGAAAACTGCAAGGACCAGGACCTGATTCCTTTGGAAAAAAAAATGAAGGAATACCAGAAATGCCTGGATTTAAATAAAGACCGGGACAAACTTCAGATCATCAACACCCAGTTCCATGACCTTCTCTACGCCTTGAGCAACAGCCCCAAACTCATCAAGATGATCAACCAGCTGCGGGCCCAGATATCCAGGTTCCGCCAGATTATCCTCAAACAGGACGGATATGCCCAGAAGAGCAATGACGACCATGTCAAAATGCTGGAAGCCATTAAAGCCCGGGATGGTGGGAAGGTTGAACAATTGGTC
>JAHIVS010000659.1 GCA_018816605.1 Pseudomonadota bacterium | reverse complement strand
CCTTTAATGAAATCCTGGACCACCAGTATGCCCCAGGCATCATTTGCATCCCGTTTTTTAACCAGAAGAGATGAGGTTTTTTCAGATCGCATTAAGGCCGATGCCTCCCGGGCAGTGGCCATGCCGTCGACCGTCAAAATTTGTTTGCGCATTACATCTTTTACCCGAATGATGGGGGTATTGTCAGGTCTCATAGGTTTCTCCTTGCTATGGAAATATATTTTATGGTTTAAAAATAGCTTTTCCGAACTTCTTCTTTAAATTTTTCCATCTGGCTTTCCAGGCCTACAATATGTTCAACCGGCAACACAAAGGCAATTCCGGTTCCTGGTTTATGAAATTGACCGGCTGTTTTTATGGCCTCTAAAATTGGAGAAACCAGGTGTTCCTCCACAAGGAGCATGACAATGTCGGTCTGTGCTTCCAGAGTGAGGCCGAAAAAGGTTTTGGCCTCATGGCTGCCAGTTCCCCTGGCCGGGATGATGGTCGCTCCGGTACCGCCTGCAGCCTTGGCTGCATCAACAACGCGGTCAGTGATATCTGCCTTCACTGTGGATAAAATGAGTTTAAAGCGCATTATTTTTTCTCCGTTGATTTGAGTTTTCGTTGACCGGACCATTGCATTAGCTGGGCATACCCCATGACGGCGATAATCGGAAAAAGGCTGGCAAATGCAATAAGCCCAAAACCGTCCAGAGCCGGGTTCCGCCCGGGTACGGTTCCGGCAAGTCCCAGGCCAAGGGCAGCCACCAAAGGAACGGTGACCGTAGATGTCGTAACCCCGCCCGAATCATAGGCCAGGGCAATGATACTTTTGGGGGCAAACAGGGTCTGGACAATAACAATCATATAGCCTGCCAGAATGTACAGATAGAGCGGAGTACCCGTGACAATGCGAAAGGTGCCGAGGCTTATTCCG
Organism: Pseudomonadota bacterium; assembly: GCA_018816605.1. Next base: position 19,089 of record JAHIVS010000659.1, on the reverse strand, counting down.
AAGGCAACCCCAATGGCAACCGTGATCCTCAGACCCCATTGGCTGATGGTCCCGGCGGAAACTTCGTTGGCCTTAAAGGCCACTGCCATGAGAGAAGGCTCGGCAATGGTGGTGGCAAAGCCGATCATGGCCGCAAACGCATAAATCCAGCCATAGGCCTTCCAGTCTGCCTGGTCGACGATTATGCCCGGGCCATAAAGAAAGGCAGGATCAGACAGCTGGGTTGCCATTATATTTCCCAAGGGAAACAAGGCTTTGTCCAGCCCTGCCAGGAACAGGGCAAGACCAAAGACAACATAGACGCCGCCGACAAGGAGACGGGGCAGATGGGGAATTTTCTGGCGCAGAACCAGCACCTGAAAACCGACAATCAGAAGGAGGATCGGCAGTACATCTTTTCCGGTGGCAAATAAGATTTTGCCAAAATAGTATATGAAGTCCACGAATTCGGTTTCCTTAAATCCTAGCTGAAAATGATAAGCCCGTATCCCATGACAAAGATCATGGGCAGAAGAGAGGCAAAGGCGATGAGTCCAAACCCGTCCACAAGGGGGCTTCTTCCTCTGATGGAAGAGGCCAGGCCTACTCCCAGGGCTGCAACAAGCGGAACGGTAATGGTGGAGGTTGTTACGCCTCCGGCATCATAGGCGATACCGATAATCTCCTTGGGGGCAATGATGGTCATGAGCATGACCAGCCCATAACCGCCGATGATCAGATAATGAATGGGCCAGCCCCGAAGGATGCGTAAAACACCGATAAGGATGGCAAGCCCCACGGAAAACGCCACAGATATGCGAAGTCCGAAGGCATATTGTTTTAAAGATTCCTGGCCAGGATCGATCAAGCCTCCCTGTCCGGCAATTTCTGCTGCCTCCCATGCAACGGCGATCAGAGCCGGCTCTGCCACGGTGGTGGAGAACCCCAAGGCAAAGGCAAAGACAAGGAGCCAGAAGAGACTGCCTTTCTTTGCCAGGGCATGGGCCATGGATTCGCCAATGGGAAACAATCCCATTTCCAGTCCCTGGACAAAAAGGCTCAGGCCTGCCACCACAAGAAGTGCCCCAAACAGAACTTCTCCCATTTGCGGCAGGGGCTGTTTTAAAACAAGAATCTGGAAAAAAGCAATGACCAGAATAATGGGCAGCAGATCGGTGACAGCGCTTTTTAATTTTTGCAAGATTATGGAAAAAATCATTGTTTACTCTGAAAATTATAGATTGATGGATTGAAATTAGTCGTTTATGACCTGGCCTCTGGAAATAAAAGAGATGCCCTGCTGGCTTCTTGTGCTGATCATGATTGCCTCGATCAAGGGCGGATCCACCGAAACAGCCGATTCCCATTTCACAATAAATTTTGCCCCTGACCCTCCGCTGGTGTCCGTGCTTTTGATGATATAGCGCATTGAGGCTAGATTTTTTAATTGAATGGGCTTTTCAACATAGTTTCTTAAAAAGTTGCCGTTGGAATCGAAATAATCCGCTGAAAGAAGGGTTATGGCATGTTTGGGGTCGGTATTGCGGATGCTTAAGGTTGCCGTCAGTTCAAAGGGCCTTTCATGGTCTCCATGGTAAATATGGGAATAAATGGGAACATAAACGCTCTGCCCCTTGGACAGGTCCACTGCAGACGCGGCCATTCCATTGCCGGAAAAGACGATCATTATTACAAGGCCCAATAGAAACGCCATCTGCCGTGCCGTAGTTGCAAGAGTCATTAGATCTCCTTCCCATAGGGTTGTTCTGAAGTTGTGAGGTGCAACACCCCATTCCCATGTGTTCATATCATTTTTTCAGCAAACAATCACTTTTTTTTTTAAAGTATAGTCTCAACTTTTTGTGAAAGAAAGCTTAATTTAAAGCGGTTATGATCAATTGTTTTTTTTAAGGCTGCTGCTGTATCCGTATAAGACAAGGTCCTGTGACCGCTCTTCTGATTGTTCCCGGTTTTTTACAAATTGAAAAAGAAGCTGACACATACCAGAAAAATTTTATTTTGTTCTATTCTTTTATTTCAATAATAAATCATAATTTCAGTGTGTTGTGTTTTATTATTGTGGAGATATTTGTCAGGCATCATAGTTGCTATGGGAAAGCACACAGGGTCTCCGGACAGTGTGGTGCAAAAAATGGAAGGATGAAAATATCATGATGAACAAGAAAGATTCCCGGCAAGAAGAACAAGGAGAGCAGGTAAAGCGCTCTATTCTTAACAACATGATTGTCCTTCCTTTTATCCCTTTTCTGTTGGCCATAGGCGTCAGTTTCTACTTTTTCACCACTGCCCTCCAGAGCAATACCAACAGCAGCTTAAAGCGGATTGTGAATGACCACCGCGATATGATCGAATCTTTTCTGATGGAGCGGAAAGCCGATCTTGAACTTATTACCAACACATTTGATTTTGAGCAGATAAATGAAAAGGAATCCATTGACCTGATATTCGAGAATCTGAAAAAGCGCTCCAATGCATTTGTCGATCTGGGGCTTTTTGATTCCCACGGGGTCCATGTGAGCTATTCGGGCCAGTATCAGCTGAAAGGAAAAGATTACCAGGAAGAGCACTGGTTCAAAGAAGTGATGCAAAAAGGATATTATATCAGTGACATTTTTCTGGGGTATAGAAATATTCCCCATTTTGTGATTGCCGTAAGACAGGGAACAGGAGAGGCCCGCTGGGCCCTCAGGGCAACCATTGATACCCTGTTTTTTGAAGGTCTGGTATCAAAAGTGAGAATCGGCAAAACAGGGGAAGCCTATATTTTAAACAAAAACGGCATTGCACAAACCCTGAAACGCTCGGGGGGGATTCAGATTCTTGAGAAAGATCCGGATGCCTCTGATTTTCCGGTGCCGGAAAACGGTATTCAGGCCTTTGTCAAATCCGATTTTACCGGCAATACCTATTTGTATGCCACCACCTGGCTTAAAAATAAAGAATGGCTTCTGGTGGTCAGGCAGGAAAAAAAGGATGCCTATGATTCCTTGTATTCGGCCTTGTATATCAGTCTGATCATCATGCTCATCGGCGGGACGGTCATTCTTATGGCGGCTGTTTTTATGACCGAACGTATTCTAAAAAAAATCCAGCAATTGGGCCGGGAGAAAGAAACCCTCGGACACCAGTTGATCCGTGCCTCCCAGTTGGCGGAAATCGGAGAGATGGCAGCCGGTTTTGCCCATGAAATAAACAATCCTCTCCAGATAATTAAAAGCGAACATGCCCTGGTGGAAACGCTTATGGAAGAGGTATTCGAAACCCTAGACCCTGGGAAAAATGAGGATATGGTGGATATCAAGGACTCGCTGGCCCAGATAAAACTACAAGTAAACCGATGTGCAGAGATTACCCAGGCCATTTTAAAGTTCGGCCGGAAAAACGAAACAAAACAGCAGCCCTTGGACCCCTGCCGGATCATACCGGAAATTGTTCAGATGATTGAAAAAAAAGCCATGGTCGGCGGTATTAAATTTATAAAAAATATTTCAGAAGATACTCCCGGGTTCATGGGCAATCCCTCCCAGTTTCAGCAGGTGATGCTCAATCTTTTCAACAATGCAATGGACGCCATAGCGGAGCAGCACGGGGTATCCGGGGGAGTACTCAAAATTGAAGCATGCCATAAGGATGAAAATTTTCTGGCGATTAAAATAACAGACAATGGAAAAGGCATAAGCCCTGAAAATATTGAAAAGATTTTTTCCCCCTTTTTTACCACAAAACCGGTTGGCAAAGGGACAGGGCTCGGGCTTTCCGTGTGCTACGGGATTATAAAAAGTTTTGGCGGGACAATGGAAGTAACCAGTGAACAAAATGTCGGCACCTGTTTTGTCGTGACCTTGCCGGCAATACACCAATGAAAACAAGAAAGGAGATACCATGGAAAAAATGAGAATGATGCTGGTGGATGATGAGGAACGATATCTTCAAACTACCCAAAAACTGATTGAGAAAAAAGGCGTTGAGGTTTTAACCGCACTGAGCGGAAAAGAGGCACTTGAAAAACTGAAATCCAAGAATATCCATGTGGTCATCCTGGATGTTAAAATGCCCGAGATGGACGGCAATGAAACATTAAAGGCAATCAAGACCCTTTATCCGCTGGTGGAAGTGATCATGCTGACCGGTCATGCCACTGTGGATTCGGCCATTGACGGATTGAAATCCGGTGCCTGCGATTATCTTATGAAACCTGCCGATATTGATGAGATTTTGGAAAAAGCCAGGGAAGCATTCGAGAAGCGGCAACGTCTTGAGGAAAAAATCAGGATTGCCCAGTCAAAAAAATTCATGAGATCTCCCCGGGAAATTCTCAAAGATGATAACGAATAATCGTAATTGGGATAGGAGTCAAAAAAAATGCAGAAAACCAAACAAGCAACCGGATATGATAAATATGTGAACTGGAAAATTTTGATTTATCCGGTTGTTCTTTTTTTTATCGTCCTGTTCATGCCAACCCCGGATGGCATGAAAGATGTGGGTACGGAATACAGGGTCGGACCCAGGGCCGTCATCAACCATTTTACCCAAGCCTTTTTCAATAAAAACAGTTCAGATGCGGAACAATGGCAAATGGTTGCAGCCAAAATGATGGAACAGAGCCTGCAGACCGGGGCCTTCAACAAGGATCGGTTTCTCAAGCGGGACATGAAATGGTGCAAAACCTATAAGATTGATACAGATCAGATAAATTTTGACAGGGTTCAGGCGTTTGTAAAAACATCTGTAACCAGTGAACGTTTCGAGGAGACCCTTCGGCAGGCAGCCGAATTGCGGAAAAACGGTCTCAAGTATGATGAACTATCGGAAAAGGATAAGGCCGCAGCCGACAAAGGTGCCTGGAACATAAAGGTTGCCATTGCCATGGGCGTTTTTGTTGTCGGGTGTTTTCTGACCGAGTGTATCCCCCTTCCTTTGGTTTCCTTCTGCGTGGGCCTGATTCTGGTCACCACGGGAGTTGTGACCTATAATGAAGTGGCGGCGCTTTACTGGAGCGATGCCTGCTGGTTTATCATGGGATCATTGATGTTTGCGGCCGCCTTTGTCAAGACCGGTGTGGACAAGCGGGTCTGCCTTGCCATCTTTAGAAAACTGGCCGTTCCCAATATCAAATGGATCACCCTGATTTTTTTTCTGATCATCACCCCTTTGGCTGCCTTTATCTCCGACCATGCCCTGGCCGCCATGTTTCTTCCCATCGGCATGCTCCTATACCAGAACAGCCTGACCAAAGAGGTCCCGGAGGACAAGGAACTTGCCAAGATGATTATGATCGCCATTGCCATGGCCTGTAATATCGGCGGACCGGGCGCGCCTTCCGGCGGCGCCAGAAACGTCATCATGATCACCTATCTCAATGACATGTTCGGAATGGACATCGGGTATTTACAATGGATCACCTATTGTTTTCCCTTCCTGGTCATCATGATTCCCCTTACCTGGTTTGTGGTCAATTTCAGATTTAAGCCCCAGATCGTTTCTCTGGCCCCTGCCATGGACCAATTAAGGTTTGAAATTGATAAAATGGGGGGATGGAGCCGCCAGCAGATAATGGCCCTGGTCATCTTTGTCGTCATGCTGTTCGGCTGGTTTACGGAGAAAGCCTTTTTTGATTTGGGCATCTATCCCATCCGAATCGGGATCGGCGTTCTGGCGGTGGCCGGTGCCATTGCCTATATGCTGGCCGGTATTGTCAATTGGCGGGATTACCAGGAAAGGGTAGACTGGGGTGTGGTCTGGCTCTATGCCGGGGCCATTATTTTCGGCAAGGTAATGGACAGCACCGGTGCCGCCTATTGGCTTGCAAGATCGGTGATTGAATTTCTGGCCCCCTTTGGCATGGAATCGGGTCTGCCGTTACTGGTTATCTGTAACGGAATGACCTCTCTTCTGACAAACCTGATGGCCGACGGGCCTGCTGCGGCAGCCATCGGTCCCATCACCCTGAACATGGCAGGCCTGGTCCATTCCGGTACGACATTTTTGCCCTTTATGGCCATGTCGACGGCAATGGCATCTTCTTTTGCCTTCTGCCTGATTATCGGCACACCGCCCAATGCCATTGTTTATGCCAGCGGGTATCTTGAGCCCAAAGATTTTCTCAGGGCAGGGATTCCCCTTTTCTTTATTGCCAATATTGTGTTGATTTTAATGACCGGTATATACTGGACTTTCCGGGGATTCGGCACTCTTCCCGGATTCTAGTAAGGAGAAACAAATATGAATGAAAAAATAGACCCCCCAAAAAAGAGGGGGGCTGATAACTTTATGGCAATGGACGGAAAGCTTTTCTTCACCAAGCAAGTGGAACAAAAGGTGTTTTTCGCCATGACCATGATCATGCTCCTGGCAGGGATATTGGCAAAAATTGGACTGTTCTGATTTGAAATCAGGAGAATGGTCCCCACCATTCACCCGTTATAATAAGGGAATAAGAATGTTTGAACAGGTGAAACAATCCTTTCAGTTTTACGGATATGCAGTGATTCAGATCCTCATTGAGCCGAGGCGGTTTTTTACAGAACTTTCCGGTAAAACAACCATGATCAGATCCTTGGGGTTCTGTCTGCTCTGTAGCATATTTTTTGTATCTGCAAGCCTTTTGACCGGAGGTTATCCCAATCCGGTCAAAATGGGATTGATTTTCCTTTTCAACAGCATGGGCATGGTGTTTATTTCAGCGGGCTTAAGCTATATGGTCATGGTGATGACCCTGGGCAGGAAAGTTGATTTCGGAATGATCTTCAGTGTTTTTGCCTTTTCTTCGGGCATTGTCCTGCTGATGTCCTGGATGTCATTTTTCTTCTGGTTTACCGAGCCCTGGAAGTGGTGGCTGGTCTATACAGGGTTTAAACAATCGTGCAATTTTTCATGGAAGGCTGCATTGTTAAATCTGGTCCTGACCATGACGATTCAGTTCTTTTTTCTGTATTCCCTATACCTGGCCTTTTACAGAGGATAGGCTGGAAAGATCCAAAAAAAATGTGGAGACAAAACAAATGATAAAACCGATAAAAATATTAATGGTGGACGATGAAAAAAGGTTTCGGGACACGACAAAAAAAATATTGTCAAAAAAAGGGTTTGATACGATCCTGGCCGAAAACGGAGAGGATGCCCTTGGAAAAATAGCCCAGGAGCCTGATGTCGTTATTTTGGATATAAAAATGCCGGGCATGGACGGGCATGAAACCTTGAAAAAAATCAAAAAGATGAAGCCGGAGCTGCCGGTTATCATGCTCACCGGCCACGGTGAGAAACCCTCGGCAAGACAAGCCCTTGTAGAGGGTGCCTTTGATTACCTTGCCAAGCCCTGCGATATTGACCTTCTGGCAGAAAAAATAAAAGAAGCCTGTCATCTGACAAATAAGATGTACACCTCTTGTGTTCAAAACGAAAACCAGATTCTGGATGTGATGATTCCGTTTTCAGAATACACCACCATCAATGAAGAAAAAACCATACAGGATGCAATCAATGAGCTGAAAGAGTCTTTTTCAGCCAAGCTTGCCACCAGCCGATTGATGGAAACCGGCCACCGGTCGATTCTTGTGGTGGACCGCAACAATCAAATAAACGGAATATTAACCATCCGGAATCTGCTGGAAATGCTCATGCCCGGCTATCTGTCCGCAGGTAAACCCTCCCTTGCAGACAGTATCGAATATTCCCCCATGTTCTGGAAAGGAATGTTCAGTAAGGGAATCCAAGATATGAAGAACAAATGCATTTCCGAGGTCATGTCCCCTTCGCCCATTTCCATTGACGGCAATTCAAACCTGATGGAGGCGGCATACCTCATGCTGCAAAACAATGAGAGGCGGCTTCTTGTAAAAGTATCAGACAAGATTGTTGGCGTGATACGCGAGCAGGATCTGTTTTTTGAAATGGAAAAAATACTGACATCCTGACAGGTGAACGGCATCTTTTTTTTTAAAACCCCATGCCAACAGCCCGGAGAAAAGCATACCTGCCATTCTCCGGGCTGTTTTTCTACAGGGTGTAAAAATACCCCTAAAATCTGACGGTGCCGATTCTTAGAATGGACCCATGGGTGTCTGTCTTATATCTATGCGCCTCTTGTCTGAGGGGAAGAATCCCTGGCTTTCCGTGCAAAAATAAACAATAGGAAAGGCTGTCTGATGAATGGACAGGCCGTAATCTGTATTTCCACTACCCAAGGGTGTCACAATGCCAGCCAACCCGCTTAGGTGAAGGGCTGGAAGCATGACACCTTCTGTGTATTTTGTCGGCTTTGCTGAAGTATCCATCTATATTTCCTTTTGTGTATTAAAATTGGTCGTACGATTGAGTTTCGCTTTATTGTCGAAAATACAAAATTCATGCCATGGGCGTGGATTGAATTTAAAAGAGAGATACCGCTTATCCTGGGGCGGAGGGGGGCGATTTGGCAGGCGCACTTTTAATTTTTTTACACTTTGCAAAGAAAACGGACACCGCCCTTCTATTTTGAGAGATCTTGTGACCCAACTTTCTGAGCGGACTGATTTTAACTCGGGTCATCATTTAAATAGGGTCAGGCTTTCTTTATTGCATTTTGTTCGGTCTGATACGGAAATATGGATCAAAAGCACCATAAAAAAAACCGACCCCTTCCTCCACTTTCCTCCAAAGCCGAAGTCAGAAAGTTGAGTTTTGTTATTTTAAAGCAGCAGATTTAGATTGTTTGTGCCGTCACCATTGGTTCCTTTTGGAGGCATGCCATTCTCGTTTTGCCGTCCCATGGTTTTGACGGGGATTTGGTATAATAATTGCTTTGACTCCTTTTTATGATTTTAATTGGGATCAATTAAAACCTATCTGCTGTTCTTGACTCACCAACAGGGGAGTACCTTAAAATCTGTGCCGCTATTTTAAATTTTGTTTTAAAAGGGAGGTTTGAAATGATGAAAGAACAATCCAGGAAAATAAAAAATCGAAAAAAAGTCGAATTTTTATTGTACGCCCCTAACGCAAGTGAGGTGCTGCTTATGGGAGACTTTAACAACTGGCAGGACAAAAAACACCCGATGAAAAAGAAAAGTATGGGCACCTGGGAAAAGACATTGATGCTCAAACCCGGCACCTATGAATACAAGTATATAGTAGACGGACTCTGGCAGGAAGATCCTGAAAATCGCCCGGCCCGGATGAACGTTTTTGGGACCTATAACAATTTGCTCACCGTGGCAGAATAAAGGATGTATTTAAAAAACCCAAGGGAGAAAACACAGATGAATTCACCAGAAAAAAGCTATAAACCGGGAGATTATGGAAAAAAACGGTTGGATGCAGCTGCCTGGGTAGACGGGTATATCAGAACATGGAGCAAAAAGCAGGCAGAGAAGAAACAGACGCTGGCAAGCCCTTTGGTACGTCCTAGTATTTGTTTTTCACGGAAAATCGGTGTGGGAGCCCTGGAAATTGCAGATCTTCTGGCTGAAATCATTCATTTCCGTGTTGTTGATAAAACGATTTTGGAATTCATGGCCAAAGAGACCAAGTTGACACAAAAGATAATTGAATTTTATGATGAGCGGTATCCTGGCAAAACCCGCGAGCGGTTCTCCACGCTCACCAGTGAAAAAGCGTTTCTTAAAAGCGACTATGCAAGACAATTGGTCAAGATTGTGATGGTGCTTTCGGATATGGAACCCACCATTTTTGTCGGCCGGGGAACCCATTTGATTTTGCCCCGCCATAATGTTCTGTCGGTAAGATTTGTGTGCAGCAAGGAATACCGGGTTGACAGACTGGCCAATATGCTGAGTATCGGCACCTCGGAGGCCCAGACACGCTTAAGTATTATGGACAGTGAACAGCATGCGTTTTTCAGAACGGTTTATGGCAAAAAGGAAACATCTGCTGACGAGTTTGATCTGGTTATCAACAGGGACCATATTAAAGGTGTCTATCAGTCTGCCCAGATAGTGGCATGTGCCTATGAACAAAAATTCGGATTGGAAAAACAAAACAGATGAGGCGTTAATGGAAAACCGGCTTTAAGGGAGAAAACAATTCGCCACTGCATTGAAACAAAAAAGGGCCGGGTTCATATTGAATCAAGACCCACCCCGGATCGCATTTGCTCATTGATATTTGCCCCTGATTTTACAAGGCATGAACGATATACGCCCATTTACACCCGGAAAGAACCACTGGAAAATTTTGTGGAGAAGGGGGGGCGTGTCGCACTTGCTGTGTTGAACAACACGACCATTGTGGGATTTTCGGTCCTGGGTTATCCGGACGAAAATGAGCGATGGGCAAGGATAGGAGGGCAGATTGTCATGGAGCTGGTGGCCGTTGAAGTGGTAAGGGAGTTTAGAAAAAACGCCCTAGCACGCCGGCTGCTTGCGCATCTTTTCTCCGATACCCGACTGGAGGAAAAAATTGTCTATCTTGCGGCCTATTCCTGGACATGGGACCTTGCCTATTCAGGCCTTTGTGTTCAGTCCTACAGAAATATGCTGATCCGTCTTTATTCAGCCTTCGGATTCTTAGCGTATGCGACCAACGAGCCCAATATTTGTTTGAAACCTGAAAACATTTTCCTGGTAAGAATGGGCAAACACGTTTGTCAAGAAATCCGGGAAAAGTTTAAATGGCTGCGTTTCGGTATCTTTTTTTAGGGAAGCCCTATAAAGAAACCCCTTGAAAACAGGACCCCGATGAAGGCAGATTTTCAGGAGGATTCATCGGGGGACATCTGTATCCCATGACCAAAAGCGGGCATCATATTTTCCAGATGTCATCTGGTATATTCTCCAGGTGATTGCAATACCGGCCAAGTACAAACAGATAGTCTGACAAGCGGTTAAGATAAACAAGGATCGGTTTGATCTGTTTGGGCGGCCGGCCAACCTTTAACTCTATGGACAGGGCGGCAATTTTCCGTTCCGCACGGCGGCAAACCGAACGTGCAAAATGGGCCCAGGCTTCTGAGGGATGACCTCCCGGAAGCACAAACCCCTTGAGTTCGGGTAGAAGTTCCTGAATGGAATCAATGGATGTTTCCAGAAATTGGATATCTGCCTCGTTTATTTTTTTTAGCCTGTCGAGGATGGGGGCATCACGCCAGGCGGAAAGGCAAGCGCCGATATTCATAAGGTCCGACTGGATCCGCCGGATATGTCTGCCTGCTGCCTGTGTTTCCCGGGTCAACCCCGCGCGGAAAATGCCCAGTGCAGACCCCAGTTCGTCGATGTCGCCTAAAGCATCAATCCGTTCATGGCTTTTGGGTACGCGCTCTCCGCTGAGAAGGCCTGCATTCCCGTCATCTCCTCTGCCCGTATATAGTTTCATATATTTTCCCTTTTATAATGATGGCTGCCGCAACCGGATAACCCTGATTTTCAAATTGCAGGAGCGGTTTGGTAACCGTTGTCGGAAAAACAACAGCAAAAATTGTACCATTTAAGAACACTTTTTTGCAATTGATTTCAGCCCTAGCCTGTGTCCGTTTTTTTTACACACTGAAAACTTAGATGGTTGATATCTGCCATAAATCAGATTGTCGTCACAGGGCATTGGAGCCCGGATGAGACCCCGGGGCAACGCTTTTGTGATTTTTTTAAGGAAATGGCACAACACTTGCTAATTCTATGGATTGAGCAAGGGAGCCCCTCCCTTCGGCATTGATCCCCAAGGGTTTGATGTCAATGGGCCAAAGATTATAGCCTGTGGTGGGGACTTCCTTTTGAAGCCCAGTCGTTTGGGGCAGACCCGTTTTTTTACGCTAAATTGAGGAGTTGCCAGATGAATAAAAAAATATACAAAATCTTGGCCTGTGTCGATTTTTCAGATTATTCTCCTTCTGTGTTGGAATATGCGGCAGCCCTGGTGAAGGATTCCCAGGTTCTGGTCTATAACGTTATCAACCAGAATGAAGCCTATTCCATTGGAACCGCCAGCCTCTACGCACCATGCCCGACCTTTGTTCAAGAAGATGTAAGGGAGATGGAAAAAGAAAGAACGGCCCGGCTCAATGAGCTGATAACAGAACATTCCCCTGAAGCTGCCCCCCGGATGAACATTAAAATTGATGTGGGAATGCCGTCAGAAAAGATTTTGGAAACCATTGATACCGAAGGTATTGATTTGGTCATCCTGGCCAACAAGGGCCGGGGAAATATTTCAAGGTTTTTGTTTGGAAGCACTGCTGAGAAAGTGTTCCGGCACTCCCCGGTTCCGGTGGTCAGTGTCAGGGATCGTATAACATTCAAACGGGAGTGATTTTCCCCTTACAGGGCTTCAACCTTTTCCTGGGAAACGGCATGCTGTTTTTTTGGAAGGCAGACACGGAAACGGCTGCCGTCAACCCAAATAATTCTGGAGGTGAAATATGCTGATTAAAGAATGGATGAGCAAACCCGTAATTACCATAAACCGTGATGCTTCCCTGGCAGATGCTGTGAAATTATTTCAGACAAGGGTTATCTCCATGCTTCCTGTGTTAAAAGGTGGAAAACTGGTTGGTATCCTGACGGATGGTGACATTAAAAAGGCTTCTCCTTCCGGAGCCACGACGCTGGACCGATTTGAAATCAGCTCGCTCATGGATAGGCTTTTGGTTGAATCGATCATGTCCAAACCTGTGGTTACCATCGGATCTGACCATACCGTTGATGAGGCCGCCGGAATCATGCTGAGCAAGGCAATATCCGGAATGCCGGTGATCGATACCACAGGAAAGATCGAGGGAATCATTACAAAAAGTGATATCTTCAGGTGTTTTGTCTCTTTTACCGGGGTGTCCAACAAGGGCCAGGTGTTTGCGTTCAACCTTCAGGACAGGCCCGGCATCATCAAAAAACTAACCGACATGGTCATAGAATACGGCGGCCGGCTGTGCAGCATCATGACCTCCTATGATGATATAGAAGATGGGTTCAGGAAAGTTTTTTTCCATACATTTGATCTGGATTCCGAAGCCTTTGACAGCCTTGTTGAAAAATTTCACGGATCAGGACAACTGGTTTATGCGGCCGATCTGTCAAAAGGATTCAGGAAAATATATTAAATCAAAGGAGATGCAAAATGAATAAAATTGAAAAGATTCTGGCCTGTATTGATTTTTCGGAATATTCGGCCATGACACTGGACTATGCTTTGGAATTGGCCCAAGGCGGCCGGATACCAATCGTTGTTCTCAACATTATCAACCAGAAAGATATATATGCAGTGGAAAAACTCAGTTGCTATTTTCCAAACAAAGTCAAAGTGGAAGACTTTGTGGATGGGATGAGAAAAGACAGGCTTCAAAAGATGCAGGCCATGATAAACGACCTGCCCCTGGATAAGCAAGCACTCTTGCATATTCAGATAGATACCGGCATTCCATACGAATGCATTTTAAAGGCGGTTGAAACCCAAGCCGCTGATTTGGTTGTGATGGCCAACAAGGGGCGGGGAAATATGTCCAGGGTTTTATTCGGAAGTGCTGCTGAAAAAGTATTTCGGCATTCACCGGTTCCTGTTGTCAGTGTACGTGATAGGAAAAAATTCAAACGGGAGAGATAAAATGGAAAAACGGATCAAAAAAATTCTTGTGGCCGTTGATTTTTCTTCTTATTCCGATGCAGCCCTGGCCTATGCCTTCGAAATTTCACAGGTGCTAAATTCCCAGATAGTGGCCATCAATATTATCAACCAGAAAGAAATTGATTGTGTTGAAACGGCGGTGAACGCATGTCATCCTGGCTCTTTTGTTCTGGCAAAGCACCTGTCAGAAGAAATGGGCCGGCGCAAATTGAAATTAAGTGCCCTGATCAAAAGATGCCCGGGGCTGGAAAAGATGTCGGTCAAAATCCTCATCGGGTATGGCATACCTTCTGTGGAAATTCTTGAGGCTGTGGATTATGAACAAGCGGATCTTCTGGTGTTCGGACCCAAGGGGCGGACCAATCTAAGGGGATTCCTTTTCGGGGGTGTGGCAGAAAAATTATTCAGGCACTGCCCGGTGCCTGTTATGAGTTTAAGATCTTTATCAGAATAAACAGCTGTTCAAGGGCAGGGAGTTCCGGGTCAGATCCAGGGTGTCGGTATTTTTTGCACACTGGAAACCGATTGGCGGATGCCGGACCCAGGTGGCGGCTGTTTTCCCAATGGTTTTCCTTTTATGGGGCTGGATGGGAGTGTTTTTTTAAAAAAAATAACATGGCACAACAATTGCTTTTAAACATGCGCAAAGGGCAAAAAGCCGTTTTGATCGACACACCATGATGCGCTTGTTCTGCCGGAAGCATCCGATCATCTGCAAAAACCGGTGTGTGGATCCGGGCTGTCCCAGGAGGCATAAATTCTGTTCATAATGGAGAGGAGCCAAGGCATGAAGAAAAACATACAAAAGATTTTGGCCTGTGTTGATTTGTCGGATTATTCGCTGATGGTGTTGGCGCATGCCGTTGAACTGGCAAAGGCGTCGGACGCGCAAATTCTGGTTTTAAATGTCATCAATCAGCGGGATATCCATGGAATTGAGATGGCTGTCGGGCATTTTCCCGGCTATTTTTCAAGTGGACTTGACGTCCAGGAATATGTTAAGGACCTGAAAAAGGACAGAAATGAAAGTCTGAGACAATTCATAAAGGAACATTTTTTTGAAGAAAAATCAAAGATGAGCCTGAAGATTGACGTGGGAATCCCCTTTGACTGCATCTTGAAAACAATTGAAACGGAAAATATTGACCTGGTTGTAATGGCCAACAAGGGCCGGGGAAATGTGTCGAGGGTTTTATTTGGAAGTGCTGCAGAAAAGGTGTTCCGCCACTCTTTGGTTCCGGTCGTCAGTGTCAGGGATAGAAAACTATTTAAAAGGGAGAAATAAAAATGTCGGATAATACAAACAAAATTCTTGTAGCCCTTGACGGATCTGAAAGAGCATTCAGAACCATTAAATATCTTTGCACCTTTAAACCGTTTCTTAAAAAAGAACTGGTGCTGCATAATATTATTACCAAGGTGCCAGAGTCCTATTACGATTTAAAAAAAGAACCGGGCTGCCACAAGGCAACGTCTGCGGTCCTTGCATGGGAACTTGGATACAAAGGGCAGATGAAAGCATTTATGGAGAAATCTCGAATGATGCTCATTGCTGCTGGGTTCAAGCCGGAAGCAATTACCACGGTGATCGCCGAAAGAAAAAAAGGGATTGCCAGGGACATCATGGATGAAGCCCAGAAAGGATATGACGCGCTCCTGATCCGAAGGCGGGGGGGGGCCCAAAAATTTTTACCCCTGGTCATGGGCAGTGTTTCAACCAAATTGGTTGAAAAATTAAACACGCTTCCGGTGATGCTGGCAGGGGTGCAGAAGGTGAACCATTCCATTCTCATTGCCGTTGACGGATCAGAAGGGGCAAAAAGGGCCGTTGGATTTGTGGCCCAAATGATAGCAGGTTCCGATTGCAGGGTTGTTTTGTGCAGTGTGCTCAGGGATTTCGATGTATATGCGGATACCCCCACCCCCATATCAGATGACCACATCTCGGCAGTCAGGGGAGAAATAGATACTGCCGCTACCCAGGCCGGACAAATCCTTGAAACTGCCGGTATCCAGAAGCAAAACATTGGCACCAAGATCATAAGGGGTGCCAAAAGCAGGGCGGCTGCAATAGTGGAAGCGGCCAAGGAAGAAAATTGTGACACCATTGTTTTTGGCAGAAAAGGAAAATCCGAGGTGAGCAGTTTTGATATCGGCCGGGTTCCATGGAAAGTCATTCACGGTGCGAAAAAAATGACAGTGTGGATGGTGCCATAGAATAAGGATGCCTGTGGTGTTTTCAGGCATCAAGAAAAAGGTGTATCTGCTTGCAGCAAAGGAAGGGGTGAAGGATGAGCACTATTAATTTGCAAAGACTGTTTAATCCAAAATCCGTGGCAGTGATCGGAGCCAGTGAAAAATCAGGCTCCGTTGGATGCTCCATACTTAAAAACCTGGTACAAAGTGGGTTTAAAGGAGATATTTTTCCTGTTAATCCCAAGTATAAGCGGCTCATGGGGCTTGCCTGTCTGTCCAGTGTTCAGGAGATCGTAACCGGTGCGGATCTGGCTGTGATTGCAACCCCCATACGTACGGCACCCGAACTTGTTGAGGCCTGCGGTCAAAAAGGTTTTGCCGGCGCTGTCATCGTATCCTCCGGCGGCAGGGAAATTGGAGAAAAAGGGCAAAAAATTGAAGCCCGGATCATGGAAAAAGCCCGGCAATACAACATGAGAATCATCGGGCCCAACTGCCTGGGTATTGTAAACACCTCCTGGTCTTTGAATGCCAGCTTTGCCCATTTGCCGCCCCTGCCCGGGAAAATTGCTTTTCTGTCCCAAAGCGGTGCTGTCTGTACTTCTGTTCTGGATATGGCCCTTCGGGAAAATGTGGGGTTCAGTCATTTTGTCAGTCTGGGATCCATGGTGGATGTTGATTTTGCAGACATGATCGATTACCTGGGCTCTTTGAGCTCTGTGAGAAGCATTGTCATGTATATGGAGAATATCACCCATATTCGAAATTTCATGAGCGCTGCCCGGTCGGTTTCACGGCTCAAGCCCATTATTGTCCTCAAATCCGGCAGATCAAAAGCCGGAGCCAGGGCAGCAGCATCCCATACCGGCGCCATGGCCGGAGAGGATGCGGTTTATGACGCGGCCTTTGAACGCGCAGGGATTTTGCGGGTTGCAGAATTTGAAGAATTGTTTGATTGCACGGAGTTTCTGGCAAAACAGCGCCGCCCGTCCGGCCCCGGCCTGACCATTATTACCAATGCCGGGGGACCCGGGGTCATGGCGGCAGATGCCCTGGCATCCCATGGAATGGAGCCGGCCATACTCGGTCCTGAAACCCGTGCCCGACTGGATCTGGTGCTCCCGGAAAACTGGAGCAGGGACAATCCAATAGATATATTGGGAGATACGGATCCCGGGGTCTATCTTGAGGCGGCCAAGATATGCGCCAATGCACCGGAAACCAATGCATTGCTGTTGATCTGCTCTCCGGCCGGCACAATGGATGGCCTGGGACTTGCAAAAGCCCTTTCAGAAGCGTTAAAGTCGGCTCCCTGTCCTGTTTTTGCCGCCTGGATAGGCGGTGCCAATGTTGACAGTTCCCGGCAGGTTTTCAACCAGGCCGGTATTGTCACCTATGATTCTGCCGAGCGGGCTGTAAGGGCTTTTAAAAATCTTTATCAATATGGTAAAAATATCGAGCTGCTTCACGAAATTCCTGTCAGAACAGATACCAAGCTGCGGATCAACAGGGAAAACGCCCGGCAAATCATCAGCCAGGCGCTTGCGACAGGCGCGTCAAGCCTTATGGAAGACCAGGCAAAAGAGCTGCTTTCGTCCTACGGAATCCCTTCCAACAGGACCCTCATTGCAGATACCCGGGAAATGGCAGTTGCGCTGTCGGAACAAATGGGATTTCCTGTGGTTTTAAAAATCTGTTCAAACGATATCTTGCACAAATCAGACTGCAATGGGGTTGCCCTGGACCTTAAAACCGCAGAATCGGTCAGAGCCGCCTTTGACACCATTGTAAACGGGGCGAAGAACTTTGCGCCGGAGGCCGATATCAAAGGGGTATCGGTCCAGGCAATGCAGAAGATACCGGATTTGGAACTGATCATCGGCGCCAAAAAAGATGACAAGTTCGGCCCGGTGATTCTTTTCGGCACAGGGGGCGTTTTGACCGAGGTGTTCCAGGATACCTCCATGGGCTTGCCGCCTCTCAACCGTCTTCTGGCCAGGCAGATGATTGAACGAACAAAGATATCAAGGGCGTTTAAAGGGTTCAGAAATATTCCGGAGGTCGGCATACCGGCACTGGAAGAGCTTTTGATACGAACAGGAAGACTGGTGACGGATTTTCCGGAGATAACAGCCCTGGATATCAATCCCCTGATGGTCAAAGACGGCACAATGGTTGCCGTGGATGCAAGGGTTTTGATTGCACCAGCCAAAATTGCTTCTCCCCTTCACCTGATCATCGGGTCCTATCCCTGGCAATATGAATCAACTGCTGCAACCATTGACGGGCATGATTTTTTCATCCGTCCCATCAGACCCAGTGATGCGGATTTGCTCATCGACCATTTTGGCTCTCTCTCCCATAGAAGTATTTACATGCGGTTTTTTTCACCCTTAAAACAGCTTTCCAGGGACATGGTCATACGGTTAACACAAATTGATTATGACCGGGAAATCGCCCTTGTGGCGTTGATGGGAAATGACCGGGACAAAAAAATAGCCGGGGTAAGCCGGATCATCACCTATTCCGATGGAATCCAGGCAGAATTCGCCCTGGCAATAAGCGATGAATGGCAGGGAAAAGGAATTGGCGCAGCCCTGCTGACAGCATGCCTGAAAGCGGCCCGGCAGAAGGGGATAAAGCGTGTTAT
Organism: Pseudomonadota bacterium; assembly: GCA_018816605.1. Next base: position 695 of record JAHIVS010000659.1, on the reverse strand, counting down.
GGGGCTTGTGCTGGCAGAAAACACCCAGATGCTCAAGCTGGGGAAAAAGCTGGGATTTAAAATTACCCGGTCCCCCGAGAGTTCGGAATATGAATTGATCATCGAATATAACAACATGAATGTTGAATAGATTCCATTACCATGGTATAGGAAGAATTTTTTAATGCTTCAGGTCTAAAAGGATTCTTTTGCCCGGATTTAAGGCGCCATATTTATTTTTCGATACACGGGACCATGACCTGATACGGGTGGTCAACTCTGTTTACGATGCGGACAGCACCCTGGGTTATACCCGAAAACTCTATTATCCTGTTTTCCATCCCCTTGGAATAAAAGAACTGGCGGAGTCCAAGGGGATTCGCATGGCCTATGCCTTTGTCAATCTTCTGGAATCAATGGAAAGGGGGGAAATAGAAAATCGCCTCCAGGCACTTAACGGTTTAAAGGACGAAATCCTGAACACGGCCGATGGGACCATGCCGAAAAATACCGCCAGGGTTCTTCTCCAGATTATGAAGGAGCTTGTCAGGGCCAAGGGCAACTATCCCCTTCAGCTTCAATTGTCCCATAGCTTCCGCATGGCCGCCTTTGGAAAACCCCGGGTGGTCAGGCGACTGCTCAAGCATTACCACCTGCTGGAAATGCCCGAGGACTGGAATCAGATCACCTTTGACGACCATGTCCATGATGCCAAT
>JAHIVS010000658.1 GCA_018816605.1 Pseudomonadota bacterium | reverse complement strand
GGAATTCTTTCCCCGGGCTATTCTGCCAACTTGGACAGCGATAAAGAAAGGGAAGGAATTAAAGGTCGGTTCCGGGTTGGAAGGAAAATAGCATACCCGGTTCAAAGTGTTGTTGATTTTTTGGAAAGCCGGACAGAAATGCTAGACCCGGCATAACCCCTTTTTTTACTCATCAGTTTACCAATTTGTAAACCAACAAGGAAACATGATGACAGAGCCCAGAAAATGAAAAGCCCGCAAGGTTGTTACGAGCAACTTTGCGGGCTAAATTTGGCAATCCTTCGGGGAAAAATCACACGATATATCACCGGTATCATTACCTTTTTTAACCGGCCGTGTCAACCTCCCTTTTTTTTAGATATTATTCGAGAAATAGAAAAATATGTTAAATCTTAATCAAGAAGCAGAACAACGGGAGCCCTGGGATGGGGCTCCCCCACCACAATACCGGGACACCCAGGACCCATTGGAAAAGTTCAAAATTCACATAGCGGGCTTTGGTTTTTTCGAGGATGTCATCCCGGATGGGAAGCTGTACAGGGTAAAAGTAGGCAATAGCAGGGACAAGGCCGGTTGGGTTGTTTTTAACCCGGGGGAGATCTGTGGGGCGGCCTTTGGAGATTGGTCAACCGGGGTCAATGAAAAATGGTGTAGTAAGGATGTCTGGACTCTGACCTATAAAGAGAGGACCGATTATAACACCAAGCAAAAACAGAACTCCGAAGCCAGGAAAGCCCAAGAAAAAATAAACCACGCCAAGGCCAAAAAACTTGCAAATGAATTGTGGGAGGCATCGGAGCCATTGGCGCCAGGGGGACATCCCTATTTTGTAAAGAAGGGTCTGGAAATGGCCCATGATTTAAGGGTTGGGAAAAACGAGTGGGGTCAGCCGGGCAGGTTGATAATTCCCTCCCGGGATGAATTTGGTCAAATCCATTCCCTGCAATTTATCGAAGAGAATGGGGAAAAGCGGTTTCAAACACTTGGAAGACGGCAGGGCCTTTTTTTTGAATTCCCAGGGGCACACCGCAGCGAAGAAATCTATATTGCTGAAGGTGTGGCCACAGGGGCAACTATCCGGGAAAAAACCGGGGCAACCGTTTTTTGTTCATTTACTGCGAACCAGCTCCCCGGGGTGGCAAGGGTGATCCGGAGTTTATACCCAAACCATAAAATAACGATTGCAGCCGACAATGACCAATTCACGCCGGGAAATCCTGGCATTGATTATGGAAAGGAAGCAGCACGGGCAATTGATGTACCCATGGCGTACCCAAAGTTTACATATGAACAGATAGCAACTTGGCGGCACCTTAACGGCAACCCGGACAAAGGCCCCACAGATTTTAATGATTTGGCGGTTTTTGATGTGGCGGCGGTGGTGATCCAGTTGGGGGATGCCGATAAAAAAAGGATGTTGTCGCCCTTAACACTTACATCCATGGCAATGAAGAATCTTAAAAAACGCCCACCTGATAGAGAATATATTTTAACCTTGGACGGAAAGCCCTTTATGCCGGGATACGTGGTTGGGGTACTTTCTGCCACGGGCGGAACCGGGAAAACTTATTTTTTGATGAAGATGGCTTACACCATGGCGAGTGGTGGGAGTTTTGGCCCTATAAAGGCGACAAGAAAGCTAAAAGTAGTAATGATTTGCGCGGAAGATGACCAGGACGAAGTAAACCGGCGCTTATGGGATATTTCAGGTGGGGTTTTTCCTGATACCCTTTATGCAACGTCAATCTATGGGGAGGCTGGGCCATTGATGCGTTTGGATGGAAACACCCCGACAAGGGCAGAAACTTTTTACTGGCTTGAGACCTTTTTAAGGCAAAACCAAGGCCAGATTGATGTTTTGATCATGGACCCCAAAAGCCGTCTTTATGGGTTGGATGAAAACAACAATGACCATGCCACGGAATGGATAAGGTGCCTTGAATTTTTAGGTAAGGAATACTGTGTCACCATCCTATTTGCTACACATACGGCCAAGGAAGCTGGAAAATCAATCAGTACGGCCACAAACAGGGGGGCGCAGGCGATTATAGACGGCTGCCGGTGGGGGGTTGTTATGGCGGAAATAGACCAGGAAACGGCGGGAAAATATGGAATCACAAATCCCAGGGATTATATCGTGCTGGATGTTCAAAAATCAAACTATGCAGCCCGGCAAAGCCATTATCTTTATTTTAAACGGGGTTTAAATGGGGTTCTTGAGTATGTCCCCCTTGCGGATATCAAAAACGGGGGGATGGTTGAAACATTCGTTTATTTCTTGGGTGCCTATGATTGGACCCCTACACCACGGGATTTAGAAAAACACGGAAATGTATCAAAGATTGTCAAGGACATGGAATCAAATTTTCCAGGTTTTAAGAAAGGGGATTTGCCAGAATTAGCCGAGTATTGTGTTGAAAAGGGTGCCCTTGAAAAAATGGAAGTCATGGGTGGAAACTACGTGAAAACATTTAATTATAGGGTGCCAAAAAACAATGCTTAAAACAGCGAATCACCACGGATTCTTACCGTCCGTGGCAACAATGGATGCAGTGGATTTTTCAAAATCCGGGATCTAAGCCATTGAAATTAAAGGGGATGTCACCACGGATTCCTGACACGGTGGACACAAAAAATCCGTGGCTTAACTTACTGAAATCATTGATTATTCACCACGGACGATTTCCTATATATAAATATATACCCTGGGGGTTGATTCCCCAGGGTTATATTTAAAATTTCAATTAACATAGTCTGGCAGGGAACTAAGATTTTTTCTTGCCAGATATAAACCAAAAATCAACCCCGGATATCCCTGAGAAAGAAACTGGATCAATAAAATTATGAGATCAATTATTCGCAGCAAAGGTATTCCAAAATCAAAAATCAAAACAATAATCAAAAAGGAAAATCAAAAAATGAAAAACAAAGAATCCAATAGAGCTGGTAGTAAAAATATGATGGCCGCTGAATTGCAAGACATGGGACTTATAGAAAAATCTGGGGTCCATGAAGTCACCGATGACGGGGTCTATAAGCTGTGGACAACTCCGGGCCGCATAAACCGAAAAAAGGTGGCATGTTTTATTGATCTGGAAATTGGTTTCATGGTCCAATTGCCCAAGGACTGCCCGGAATATCGCCCGGAATGTAATAGGGAGCAATGCGGTATCACGGCGATCCATGCCGGATGATCAGTACCCGGCCATTCCCCACCACCAACGACCATGGGTTCATGATTGTGGTATCGGGGTATGAGCCGGGGTAAACAAACGGCCCTGAGAATGTCAGGGCATCGCTTTTAAACGCATAATAGATAATCCCGTGGGGGTTTTATGCCTCATGCCACCCACGGCTCTTAAACTGAACATTTTAAGCCAAAGGAAATTTGGTATGGAACTGCAAACTCAGAACGTGAAAACAGACAAGGGATTCAAAATGGACAAAAGCTGGACCCGAAGTCCAACCAGAAGCATGGATGAGGCCAAGATGATTATTGGGGAAGATGGCAGCCGCATGAAAGATTGGGGCGAATCCGGCCAGGCCGAACCCCGCAATACAGAATTGAAACCATTGGGCAATCAGAAACCCCAAACAATAAACCAATAACAGAACCCTGGGCCTGTTGGATTTTACAACAGGCCTTCACCACCTCCCACCATGATGACACCACCCTGTTTCCTCCAGGAATAGCACACGATAGAGAGTATTATACACAAGGCAGAATAACTATTATCCTTATTCCCAGCGTTGACGGCCTGCGGGCTTATTTCCTCCTTCCAGGGGCGTGCCGACTGGACCAGTTTAAACCACAATCCAGGGGGAATTTTTTAATTCTGGGCGATTACTGGAGGTTTCAGGCAGTTTTTTGACAAAGATAAAAAATGGTTCATGACTGGTTCGAGCTCGAACCAAAGGTTTTATTGGAAAAAATATTTAATAATTACTTTGGGGGAGGATCTGGACCTGATCGTTATCTTTGTCCGCAATAAGGTCCGCACTGCGGACCAAGATCAATCTTTGTCAGATTCAGAGATTATTGAACAGGCAGCCGAAGCCGGGTCCCAGATTGTTCTTAGGCATCAAAGGGAGATCGCTGCCCTTATCGCACATGAAGAAACATTGTTGTTGGAACTGGAAACGGCCAAGAAACTGTTCATCACCCAGTACCCGGGCGGGATTGTCAAAGAGGCCGTGGACATGACCGTAAAGGAACAATCCAGCACATTGAAAGACCTGGCTGCCGTCCGTGCCCAACGTATCGTAGGCATTTAACTGGACATATACATTCCCTGCTGTAATGTTTTTCTAACAAGATTTTTTAAAATAAATATTCGTGTTCATTCGGCAACCCTCTTGAAGATATCCACCTTGGTTTCAAGACATTTTCGCAGGCTCAATTCGTTGGCACCCACTTCAAACCAGCTTCCTGGTTTCTGGTAGAAGTCCAAGCCCCTGCCAATTTTTATAATCCATCCATTATCAAGCCGGATCTCTCGGTCATGCAGGTTCGGGTTGAGCTTCACGTCCAATTCGATGTCCATCTCGAGCAGGCTTTGTCCGAGATCCCCAAGTTTTTCTTGGATTTCTGCCAGTTGAGTGTTGTCATCATAACCTGTGACAAGGCAGATCCTTTTTATTGTCCCTATTTTCAGGACAGTCTCGCAAAACCGCACAAAATTCTGGATTTGATGTGGCAGCCGGATATATGGGTCATCAATGGAGACAACTTTCGCACCCAATAGATATGGCCCCATAATTGTTTCGTAGTTGTGCCCCATATCTCCGTACATGATGGTGAAATGTTGCTCTTTAAGTTCTTGGGGTATAGGCTTTTCATGGACTATTGGCAAAGAGTCAGATTCATTCAAGCCACTGGTCACTGGGGTCTGATTTTCTGTGGATACTTCCGCAGGTGGGGACGGCGGATCATCTGAACCGTTTATTTGCCGTCGAGCCGGTTCCTGGGTAGCAAGTGAAGATTTTGATTCCGGACAATACACAATGATTTCCTCTCCTGTTGCTTTGAAATAGGACAGGTTGATACGCGCAAATTCGTCATCGGGTTTGCGCTTGTTCATCTGCTCTTTTACCCGCCGCCTGCTTTCGATTGCATATGCCACGTATTCTTCGAACTCGGTATCAGTGGGCATGCCGTTTGGATGAAGAATTTTCAGGAAGGCACAGACGGTTTTCTTGATCCCTTTCTCGTCACGCCCTTCAATGGATTTGCCAAGTCGAATGCGTTTACTGACCTCCTCATATCGATTGGTGTGCTTGAATTGATAGTGGAATGCTTCCGCCAGGTAGTCGGTGATAAATCCGTAGCGGCTGGTCAAGTATTCACTGCTGGTCTTGGGCATCTCCCACCCGGGAATATAGCAGGAGAATCGGTCCATGATTGCCAGGTCCAGCTGAGGCGGAAGTGGTTGAAAAAGGTCATACTCGGTCGAATTGACAACCTGTTGTACGGACATGTCAATATTTCCCACAAAACTTAAGCTTGCATCGGCGATGACTTCCACTCCCCGGGAGAAACGACCGTTGGCCATAAAGTCTTTCATGATCTGGATGGTATCCGGGTCTTTGACCTTGATGCCGCCTACCTCGTCAAAGGCCACGGTATCCCAATAACCGACCAGCCCAACTTTATGGCGGGCATTGTTATAGAAAAGGGTTGCCTTGGTTGCCTGTCCACCGGAAATCAATGTTGCATAGGGAGAAAATTCACTGAAAAAATATGATTTACCCGTACTGCGTGGTCCCAATTCAATATAATTGAAGTTGGCTTCCGTTAGTGGGGCCAGACGTGCGATGAAGTGGAGTTTCAGTCGATGGGATATCTTGGACGGCTCCAGGCCAACCGATCGGATAATAACATCCAGCCACTCGTCCCTGGAAAAGGCTGTTCGACCTTGTGTATATCCGTCAAAATCGAACCGGCTCAGTTGAATGGGGCGCAGGTCCTCAATGTAAAAGGCGTAGTCGTCATCCTCGATTTCGTTATATGCCAGGGTCACTTCCGCCCAGATCCCCCCCTCAAGCAAGCGATCATTGTCCCGGTAGAATTTTTCCCCGATGGCAATCCGCTGGGAATTAAAATTTTCCAGGGAGGCCCAGTGCCGCTTCTGTTTTTCCACATAACGGACATGCACTTTGTCTATAAATCGATGTTTGCCCTTTGTGGCCACCCGGGATTGGGCCGCGTTGGCCTCGTCCGGCCGGACATAATTATCCTGAAGTGTTGCCAGCACTGCATCCATTCCGGCATCGATCTCTGCCTGTTCGTCACTTGCACAATAACGGGCCAGCAGGAATTCAAGCACAAAGGTCGGGACATTGGTTCCCTTCTTTATCCGGTGCAGGAGGTCTTTGCGGACTACTTTTCCGCCAAATATCTCATTTAATTTTTGATCTAATGCATCCATTTCTTTCATACTGTATAATCCGTTTCCAGTTTAATTTGGCTGAATGCTGCAAGGGTTGTCGGATTGAGTGCCTTTACTGAAAATTTTCCTTCAAAATCCGGGTCCATGCGCAATGCAATCTGTTTTCGTTGCCTCGACATTAATGTAACGGTTCGAGTTGCAGGATTAACCTCTGCACCGGGCCGAGGCTCTCCAATCACATGGCCTTTGGAATCCTGGGCTTCCAGAAGGATTTCAACACCCTCTCCGGAAGAAAAAAGATCCCCACTAAACAACACCTCAAAAACCGGGAGCCTTGTTGTTATTTTTTTTGCGCCTTTTTTATAGGTAAGCGTTATTTCCAGAGCTTTGGCCACAGGTTGGGAGCCGACATCAAGTTTTGCAATCAGCACAGGAACCACGGCCTCGGCAAGTGAAAGACCCCCATGGAAATACAGATGCCCCGCACGATACGGCGCCATGCTCCTTGGGCATGCGGCCTGGGCAAAAGCCCCACGGATTCCCAATTTTTCAGCACTGACAACCAGGCTGTGCCCATCTGCCGTTCCATTGCCCAGCATCATTCTGTCATGGGCGTTTACCAGCCATTTACCCTGGGGTTTTACGCAGACATCACCGGCTTCGGCCTGGGCGTTCAGGAAAAACCCATGGTCTGTTGCAATCACCGCCTCCCCAAATCCCAAGCCCCGTAATTTGTGCAGGGCCACGCGGATGAGCTTGAGGGTGCCGGGAATCAATCCGAGGGTTGTTTCAGGATTGTTTTCCAACTGGCTGTCAATTTCCGTTGACCGCAATACCAGCAGATCTGTTGTTTCTGAAAGCTTTGGTTTGCCCCGGGCGAAGTCGCTTAGGGACATCTCGGTAAATCTGTCACCAAAACGTTTTCGCAGCAACTCCATGCGCTGGTTGACATTAAACACGGTGGACCCCGAAAGTTGCGGTGCAAGCACATCGTTATCCATGGTCAGGGCAAGATCTGTGTTTGCCCCGGGCAGTAAGCCTGCCATTCCCACAGAAGTGATGGAAGGCAGTTGGGCATAGGCTGCCTGCAGTTCGACAGGACCATCTTCGGCGAGCAGTTTTTGAAGTGATACCCCCAATTCATACCGCAGTGCATCCACCATCAGAAAGGCGACCTTGTACCCGCTCTCCTTCAGCCGATTTCCCACCAGCCGGTCAAAGGTATCGGTATTCGGTAGTCTTCCCGCAGGGGGCCATCCAGCCGTTTCAACATGCTTCATAAAGATGCTCTGGACCTTTTCAGCCAGACGGGCATAGCCATTTCGTGCCTGGCCAATGACCGGGTTTAAAAGTCCCTGGTGATCAATAAAATCACCTGCAGCCTGTTCAAGCTCGCGTTGCAGACGGTCTGCCTCGCGAAGACTGCCCAGATAAAAATCCAGCAGATCTGCCTGGGAGCGGGAGTGATCCGGCAATTGCCGCTCATAGTCGCCACATGCCTCCACCAGACAGAGTGCGGCCCGCATCAGCTCCCATTGGGCCTGGCTTTCTCCCTTTCCCATCCAGATGGAATTTTTCCGATGGCTTAAAATCTGCCGAACCACCTCGATATCATTGGCAGATATCCCCTTGATGGCTGCCCGCAAAAAGGTCCGCTCCTCAAAGGGGAAGGTGTCTCTTTTGCCAAGGTCTTGGATGCTGCCACACAAGGAAGGCAGCTTGAGTTCCGCTTCAATGGTCTCTGCCCGTTCAATATAGATTGAACTCACCCTGTGATCAATCCGCAGACGATCGCAGACATCATCGACAATCATCCTTGCCTCTAAAGGTGCATGGGGGACCCCTTCCAGGGTTTCGGGCAGCGGTACCGGCAGATCAAACACAAACTCGCTGAACAGCACATAGCGCCATAACTCGTCTGCCAAGGCGGTCCATGTCTTACTGCGGGTTTTTACCGTCATTGCCAAGGTGGCGTGTAAAAAATCACCGGCCTCCTTGCTCCAGCCCTCATGCTCCTTGAGCGCCCGGGCCTGCATATCCGTGGGAACAAGCAATGCACTCAGAATTTCCCTGGCAGATTCTACGTTAAGCCTGGCACGAAGCTGGGGCCAGCTTGATCCGCCGCCAATGGCGTCAATCACTGAAAATGAGGGTCCGTTCGGCGTTTCAGCAAATACCCTTCGAATCTGGGTGGCATGGTCTGGTTTGGCGCGCAGGCAAAGGCTTAAGTACTCATCCCCGTCATCTTTGGGAAATACCATTCCACATTCAGCATAGATGGAGAAGGGATCGGCCTGTTTCTGTTCATCTGTTTCCGGTTTTTTTGTTGGAACATAGATGAGCATGCCATCGACGGAATTTTGGGGTTTCCCGACCTTACGCAGCAATTCAAGGGCAGCCTCCCGGCTTTCGATGCTGCTTTCCGAGGCATCCACCACACCTATCTTGTCCGAGGCAAGACTCTGGCACACTTCACGGAACCGCCCGTGCATGTCGTACACCAGAAGGCAGCCCGATTGTTTCAGGCGCGGACGAAAAATAGTATCACTTATAAATTCAGAAAGATTCATTTAAGCTATTCCTGTTCCTATGTTTGTGGCTCGCAAAATAACCACAAATCTTATTGTAGTGTATGAAATTGTATTTTGTGCGCCACAAATTCGATTGCAGTGCATTCATGCGCATCAAAAAACCTCGCGTCCTTCGGCAATATTGAGCAAGGAAGGAAAACTCAGCACGGCAGAGCGCTGTCCCCTTGCTTGTAAGAATGTTTTCAGGATACCAGCATCCCGCAGGGCTGGCAAAATCCGTTTGGCCGTTGCATTTGGAATTCCTGCCGAGGCAATAAAATCAGAACTTTTGAAGATGGGGCGTTCAAACATCCAGTCCAGAGAATGAATAGCATACTGGGAATGGGTGAGATCCACAATTTCTTTTTTCATTCGTTCATACAGCATCAGGATAGCAATGGCTTTTTGTTGATTCTCCTCGGCCTGACTCTTTATGCTGGTCAGAAAAAACAGGCACCAGCCTGTCCAGTCACCATCCCGGGAGACGGCCAGCAGTCTTTCATAATATTCATCACGATTTGCCTCAAAAAAAGCGCTGATATAAAACATGGGCTGTTGAATCAGTTTGTTTTGCCACAAAAAAAGCGGCACCAGCATACGTCCCAGACGACCATTCCCATCCAGAAACGGATGAAGGGCTTCAAATTCCGCATGCAGCACGGCAAGCCGGACCAGCAGATCAGCTGTTTGTTCATGGAGATACTTCTCCCAGGTGCTCATGGCTTCCGGCAGTTTGTCGGCTGCAATGGGGACAAACCGGGCCTGTTCCATGGTGCATCCGGCAGGACCGATCCAGTTGGGAATCCTCCGGTACTCCCCCGGGGCCTTGCCCTGACCTCTCACACCGTCCAGAAGCACCTTGTGGGCCTCCCGAATAACGCGTTGGGACAACGGCAAATCAGCCAGCATCTTCTCTGCATGGCGCATGGCGGCCCGATAATTCAACACCTCGTGAATATCGGCCTTTCGTTCGGAACTCAATTCTTTTTTGTCCCCTTCAGCCTCGAATTCCAGCACCTCCCCCATGGTGGCCTGGGTCCCTTCAATACGGGAGGAAAGCACGGCTTCCTGGGTGGTCAGGGGTGCGAGCAGAACCGCGGCATTGGGAATGGCGGAAAGCGTGCCGTCGTAGCGTGCCACTGCCGCAGAGGCGGGTCCTATAATGGGAATCAGCTTTGGCCAGTCCATTTCGACAGGCGGGAATTTTCCCAAATGATAATGAACGGTCATCAGGCCTCCTTTGTTTTTTTTCCGCCACCTTTTTTCGGCTTGACGGGCAATGGGGCATAAAGTTCTTCCAGACCATGGGCAATGGCAAGGGACTTGTCCGTCCTGCACTTTTCACGCACCCGGGCAGGCCAGTAACCCATGGCCAGGTGAGCCCAGTCAAAGTCGCCTTTTTCAAGCTGGACCCATGTTGCTTTCAGCACTTTTTGCCACGGTTTGTGCTGGAAAAGCTGCCATAATGGGGCAGCGGTGATCTGCACCCCGTCGTCTTGATGGGGAGGAAAGTTTTGGGCAATGTCCAACAGGGTGTCCCGCAGCTCGATCAGTTCCAGTTCAAGTGTCTGGTGGTTTTCAAACTGCTTTTCATCCTCCTGGGATCGGCCGGACCCTTTCATCCTTAACGTGGCCAATTCATTGCCCACCTGCTTAAGCTTGCCCTGGGGTCCCTCCAGAAAATCATTTATGGCCGAGTAAAGGGTCTGGCTGGTGAGACCGGGGTAGTAAATCCACAGGGTGTAGCTGCCGGAGGGGGTGGACAACGGCCAATAGATCGGAGCCTTACGCCTGCTCTTGGAATAGATCTTTAAATGGAAGGCAAAGAAATCTTTTTGCAGCGATTGTCTTACATTATTGGGCACCGGCATATCCACCCGCTCCAGCACTTCTTCCACAAGGTGTGTCAGGTCATGGGGATGGCCGGGGTCATCCACCAATATCCCTGCGTGTGCATGAAACGGCTCTGCACCATCTGGCAACATGCCGGGACTCTTGGCTGGAAGCGGATCAAAGGGGGCTGGTTCCGGCGGTGCTTCTCGCTCGCCGGTGGCCAAACGCCAGTCGAAACGGCCAAAGGCCACGCCGACAGCCCAGGACAGAAGGGAAGTCTGATGATCCACAGGGGGCTCTGTCTGGATATCCTCTTTTTTTTCCTCCGCTTCCGGATCATCGTGTGCACCTGGATCACCTGGTCTTGATTGACAGACCGCGGCGCGGTCAGCCTCGGAAAAACCGTAAAGATCAAAGGCAATCTGGTCTATCTCGGCCCGGATGCGAGCCAACTGTGCTTCCATGGCGGGTGGGTCGAAGTTCCCTAAACGCGGGCGCAAAGCTGCTGGCAGTTGGAATGCGTGGGAAGTTTCGGTGACTGTGTCCAAAGTGCGTTTGAGGGACCATGCGTGACTGGCAAGTACAGCGAGTTGGTTACGTTGGTTGCCTGGCAGATTCGGCACAGGGGTATGCTGGATGACACCAACCTCATAGGACCTTGCCGCTGCGTCTGCCGCGGCAAGCTGCAATTCAACGAGAAATTGAAAGGCTACAGAGTTTGTCAGTGCCAGCAGTGCGATCGTTTCATCTGGCTCATCATTATTGAGAAAAGATGAGGGACCTTTATGAGCAAAAACACAGCCAGCTGGCATGACACGCATGCTAAGGCCACTGGTGGTGCGAAGTGACCACGTTAGGCCGGGACGAAGGTAATAGTTTGTATTTTGTGGGCGTGAATTAAGCTTGCCTGTCTTAATGTTTACAAAGTTACAAATTTCTGTTCCATCTTTTGCCCAATTCACCGCAAGGTAAATATCGGCATAATACGGAGAAAATGCACCGCCTTTTGCAAAGCCGGGCCAATGAGCGGTACCTGTTTCAACCTCCCACCAGGTACGCACAAAACGAAAATCATCGGCAGTGGCCAACCCCTGCTTAGCAGTCCGTTTTTCCTCTTCAAAAGCAGGTAGCTTTTTAAACAACTCAAGGATTTTATCACTCACCCAATAGGCAAATGGAGCCCCCGGCACCGTCTTGAAAGATTCCGGTGTCACTTCAAACATCCTGGGCTCGGTCTCTCCCCTGCGCAACATCTGACTTGCGGTGAACAAGGCATCCGCTTTGTCATTATCATTTAACAACCGAAGGAAAGTGGTCATGCTTGTTTCTCCAATACATAGGCGGCGGCTTCCACCATGGCCTCATCCATCACGCCATGGCCCAGATCAGCAATGACTTCCGGCAGGGTTGTTCCCAGCACAACGTTTTCCCGCCAGTTCCTGAAACTGGTCAGAAAAAAACAGGTGCGGGAGGTGATGGCCCCGATGCGGCCGCCAATGCGCAGTAACTCAATGCCCCGTTCAACAAAAATACCCAAAAGGTCATTCTTGCTGTTGGGGTATGCCTTGGCAAGACTGTTTTTTACCGACAGACTCAATGCCCCGAAGGGCGGATTCATCACCACCACGTCAAAGGACTCCCGGGTCACATCCATGAGCCGCAATCCCTCCAAAGCATCCTGGGCAAAAAGTTGCCCCTGGTAGGTGGATTTTGAGGCCTGGGCAAAATCGGTCAGGGCCTCTCGCAATCTTGTTTCTGCCTTGCCCCATTTAACCATGTCCTCCTCCCTGAAAAGAGAACCAAATTCACCAAAAACCTCGCGGATAAGATTGGGCAGGTCTTGTTCCACCTTGAGCAGGACACCCAGTTCAGGCAGGCCCTTGAGCAGCAGCAAGGTCTTTTTAAACAATTCGGCATCCCGGGAATCAAGGTCTGCGGTAAATTGCTCCCGAAGTTCAAGTTCGGAAGGTGGTGCCGTTGCCGCCACCACATGACCGCTGCCGATGAGCGGACGGTCCTTGGCTTTGACGCCGACTTCATGCCAGGCGCGCTGGGCGCGCAGCCACAGGGCCAGGGAAGCGATCTGGGCGGCCCGGGGGTCGATGTCTACCCCGTAGATATTGTGCTCGATGATCATGCGGGGGATGTCGTGAAGAAAGGCATTTTGATCTTTATAAGTCTGAATCAACGGTTTGAACCGGGCTTCCGGCTGCGTTGAAATATCCAGCGAGCCGGGTCCGTGCTGCTGCTCCCAGTCCCACGCTTCCTGATAAATCTTATAAAAAAGGTCAAAGGCATACAGGCCAAAGTGCATGGAACCGCAGGCCGGATCAAGGAGTTTTATCGTGCGCGGGTCGCGCAGGTGAACTGCTGGGACAGGCGTTTCATCCGGCTTCACCAGCAGATACTGGCAGCGGTCACCCAGAGCGGTTTGGCCGCCCGTGGCATTGAACCACATGCGGCCCAGGGTATTATCCACCAGAAATTCCACCACATAGCGGGGGGTGAAAAACTGGTTGCGAACCGCAAGCTCCCGGCTGTTACGGGGGGCCTGGCTGGCTTTGCGCATGGCTTTTCGTTCTACTGGATCATTGAAGTATTGGTAGATCCAGCCTATGGTCTCGTCCTCCGCCCACAGCGGTTCAATGTCTGCATCGTTGATCAGGACAAGCAGTTTCAACAGGGCAGCTTCTCTGGGAAACAACCGCCCCTGGGAAGCGTACCGCTGGAACAATCCCGGCAGATCCCGGGCCAGTTCGTCAAATACACTGAACAGATAGATGCGGTAGGCATCTCCGGTCTCGCCCAGACCGCTTCCTGCCATTCGGGCATAGAGTTGAAAGCCCTTGGCCTGAAAACCGTTGCCCACAGATTCTATCAAAAGTCCCCGGGACTCTGCCATGCGAAGGGCCGACAACCGGTTGAGAACGGTAAATGCCTGCTCGCGGATGATACGTTCAATGACCGTCCGGGTTTCGCCCTTTAGCCCGGTCTTGTAATGGGCCAGGGTGTCCCGCAAAATACGGGCGGTCTCCCGTTGGGCGTCGTTGAGATGGCGCAACTTGTCAAGCTCGGTCACAACGCCCGAGGTCGGGTCCAGGCCGTAGTCATTTTGGAGTTGCCGGATAAACTCTTCTGTCAGTACATTGCGCGCCTCATTGACAAACCGCTGGAGCCGGGTTCTGGTTGCCTGGTCAAATGCCATTTTTATTGATTCCCTTTAATGGCAAAGGTGACTTCGATTTCAGCATAGAGACCCCAGTTTGCCTTGATCTCATTTAGCTGCCGGATCAGTGTGTCCAGATCCGAAGACGTGGTCACCCTGGGTGGCACAAAGATGGATGTGGAAAGCTTCGCCGGGCCTTTCTCTCCGGTTCTGGCCCGCGCGTCTTCCAGGCGTTGGTGCTGGCGCTCCTGTCCCTGGCGTTGAATGGATCGTTTAAGGTCTTCCAGGGTGATATTGATGTCATAGTCCCGGGCCAAAAGCTTTTTTAACCCTGCAAGATCCTGGGAGGCAGACAATGCCAGGTCATCCAGTCGATCCACGGCATTGCCGCGTTCTTCCTGGGTGAGTTCTTCCCATTCCGGGATGCGCTGGAGATCCTCAACCCCTTCCTTAAGCCTTAGTTTCTGGTGATCCGAAAGCGTGATCACGGCATCCCGCACACGACTTTTAAGATGGGTGAGCTGGGAGTTGAAGTCCACTGTATACTTGTAAAAGTCCTCCCTGGCCATTCTTTCTGACAGCAACTCCAGATCCTCGGCAACCTCGCGGCAAAGGTTGCCGGGCACGCCGGTATCGGGCAGGGCCTGGATCTCACGGCGATGGACCTGCAGCTCGCCCAGGGTGCTGTTAAGACCATTGTCCAGCACCCGTTTTACTTCCAAAGCCCAGGTAAGGTTGTCATACAGGGCAGAGGTGTCAGACCCCAGGCGCTGGGGGGCATCCGAGGCATCGGTGAACAAAACATCTGCAATCTCCTGGTTCAGCGCCCGGATACGGTCACTGCCGACCATTCCCAAACCGCTCAGCTTTTCGGCCAGGGGTGCGTAATCGTGCTGGAACCGGGGAAAGTGTTTGGCGGCGGCCTTGCTGATTTCCTGCTCCAACGGGATGACCATGTCACCCACTAAATCGGTGAGGCGTTCCGCCGCCCGGCCCAGGGTTTCGTTGGAGGGTCGTTCATCCCGAAGGGCCACACCGATCTGCTTAAAGGTGTTGTTGGTTTTCAAAGCATCGATGGCCTGGGGTCCGGCGGCTGTCACTTCCCGGCCGGAAACCTTGAGTTTGATCTCACCTGCCATCAGCATGGCTGCCACGATATAGCGCGTGGTATCCTGGGACCAGCCAAAAGGGGCATTGTTGAAATGTCCGAGCAGGCGCTTGCCTTCAACCGTGCCATTCCGGTCAATGTAGTCCCTTATGCTGACCATGGCCTTGTGATCGGTCTTGAACAAAGCCCTTCCGCCAACGGTTTCGACCAGGCCCAGGGGATCGATTGCGTGGCTGATGGCAGTGGGGTTGGCCACCCGCAGAAATTTTTCAGCCAGATCCGTACCGGCACGTTCCGGCGCCTCGATATAGCGATCAAATACCTGGACAGCCACATCAGCCATCAATTTTTTTGCTGCCTCGAGCAGATTCGAATCCAGTGCCGTGACCGCAGTCGCTTGCCCGCGGAAGATAAAGGAACCCGATTGCAGGGTCTGTTTGATCTTGCTCTGAAGCCCTGCGGACAGATTTGCCGCCCGGTCAAGCTGGCCCACGCAATACTCTTTGATCTCTTGATCCGGCTCGTTTCGATGCAGTTCCGCAATACGTCGGCAGCGGTAGATCTCGCTTGCCAGGTCATCGAGTTCTATATTGCCCCGGGCCATCAGGGCAATGGTATTTTGGCCCGAGCGGCTGCGGGAGTCGTCCAGCATGCGGTTGCGGGCGGTTTCATAGTCACTGGTCCCCACAAATTCCACAATTGTCTGGACAATATTCTGTTCGCCTGCCAGGCTGGTAATGCTGCTCCCCACTTGAACCTTGAGCCCTGATGCAACCGCCATGGTTCCCTGCAGACTTACCCGGGGCAAAGGATCAAAGGCATCCCGCAACGCATCGTTAAAAATGCGCCTGACATCGACGGATCGCAGGGGAATGGCCCCGCGTTCCTGCTCTATATCCCGTAGCTTTTCACTAAGGAAACAGAGAGTGCCATCCTTTTCGCCCAGCGGGACATGCACATCGTTCAGCATCTCTTCAACCGCCTTGCGAACGACATCCATCTGTGAAGGGCTGTCAATGGACGGGTGCATCAAGCTTGCAACATTATGGAGGGTAACGGGAAGGTTGCCCAGAATTTGCAGCACGGCCACGGACTTGCCAATTTCCTGGTGGACCTGGGAATCCGGAAATCGGATTTGAACCTTGCCCACCGATTGATGAACCGAAGGGAAAGCCCGTCGGATGTCTTTGTCCAGGGCATCAAACAAGGTGACGGTTGTGGCAAGCCAGCCCAATGGCTGATCTGCCACCGGCGAATGGCCATCATGGCCCTCGACCAAAATATCTTGAATTACTTTGATGGCAGACCGAAGCCCGATACCGCCGGTTGATTTTGCCAGGGCACCCAGCAAATGCAGAAGAATGTCAAAGTGCGCCGGAAGGAAAGGGTAAAGATTGATGAAGCTTTCACGACTGAAATCAGCATCATAATATTTGGCATCCTGGAGCTTGGTGTTGTGGCGCAGGGCCTGGCCCTGTGTGTCAAACAATTTGCCAAGCTCTGTTTCTCCAAAAGGAGATTTGCCCAACAGACGCCGGTAACAGATCTCTTTGATATCGCTGGATTCCAGATCAATCTGGATGGGGAACCGATCCTTGAGTTTGTAAAGTTTGTCGGAGTTCAATACGGCTCTGGGATCATCCTCGGTCAGGGTCTGCTGGGCCGTGGAGATTATCCAGGCCTTCCCGTTCCCCAACCGTTTGAGATTCTTGGCAAGCCCGTCAATGTTCAGAATCAGATTGTTTCGTGAGGCAACATACTGGCCAACTTCATCGATGACAAAGATAATGTGCTGCTTGCCGCTTTTTTCACGAACGATGTCGATCATTTCCTGGACCCGCTGATCCTCGAATTGAATAAAGCCCTCTGTATTGGAAGAGAAGGAGGCTATGGTGGGAAAGAGCCCGGGATACATGTCATGGGCAATTTGTGGAATAAGTCCATCCACCACCAGTGGATCATTCTGCATCTCTTTCCAGGTTATTCCAGGCAATGCCGTTTCGACTTTTTCCCTAAATTCTTCGAGTCGACCGTCTTTTTCAAGTTTGCGCTCCAGTGCCGCCACTTTTAGATTGCGGGAATAACCAGCCCATTGCAGGACTTTGTAATACAAAACCGTGGACACATCCTCCATGGTTGCACCGGCCAGCATTTCACTGGCAAGATCGAGCATCACGACGGCAGCGGGAAATCGCTGGGCAACCGTGCTGAGAAGGGCCTTGACCTGGGGGGTATGGAAACGATCCTGCAGGTGTTTTATGAATGGGGTTCCATCAATAAAGGTATTGCTGTCAAACGCCAGACCCAGATATTTTGTGAACGAGCTTTTACCCGACCCATAAAAACCCGAAACCCATACGCCGATTTCGTTTTCTCCGCCAGATTCCATGGCAAGCTGCATGCGGTCAAGCAGTTTTCGAAATTGCTCCTCAATGCTTTCGGTAACCACATATTCGGTAATTTCCGCCTTAAGTCGGCTTTCCTGGGAGGCTCCGTAGGAAATTACCTTTTCAATCGTCCGGTAAATATCTTTATTCGAATCAAAGAGAGATCTGATGGTCATATTCAGTTTCCTTAAATATTTTTAGCCGCCAACGTGCACGGAGCGATAATTTCCATCCTCGTGATAAAACCCCAGAAACTTCAACCGAGTCTTGCCGGTGCGAACTCCTGGGTAAAGGAAGATGGTCGGCACATGAAATTTACCCTGAAGTTGACTTTCGATTGCACCAATTCTGAGATAGGGGTGAAGTGCCTCCATGTCTGTTACCAGGACCAGACTGTTGACACGTCCTTCCTGGGAAGCCAGAAGCGATTCCAGTCGCTGTTGCAGGGGGGAATTTGTTGTTAATGCATTTGCAAGGGACTGATTGGTTTTTGCCCAGTCCAGAGGCGCTTTTTTGTCCGCCAGAAGCCACAGGAACCGACGAGGGTCTGCTTTAAGAATGGCACTGATTTCCTCGGCAATTGAAAAAAGTTTAACATCCCAACCTTCCTGATGCAGTTTGGAGATCCAGGCAGGGGTCTGTCGCTTGACTTCAAGAATCTGATCGGGAGGAAAAACAAGAAAATAGATCGGTTCGAAGCTTGCGTGGTCAAGTTCCCGGCCATGCCGGATACGCTCCCGCAGTTCGTCAAAATCAGCCTTGAGTGAGGACATTGCAGAGCACCTCCATATTTGATTGTTTCCAGCCAATGCGGATCACATCCCCGGCAGACTGAACGATAAGCAACCCCTTTAACGAGATCCGCTTCAGCTCTTCCAGAACGTCTTCGCGTTCCAAGCCGAACAATAGCCAGTCTTCATGGGTCAACAAAAAATTGTCGCCAATGCCCGAAAAATGAAGGTCATGGGCAAGGTAGGCAGCCACTTTCGGGGAAATGCGAAATGGCATAATCCGACGACTGGTTTTCTGTCCGGCTTCCAGCAATCCGTAATCCGCACAGCATCCGGTCAGATAACCTGAAACATTACGGACCATGGATTCGGACCAGCGTTTTAACGTCTTTTCGTCATCTATGGCACGTTCAACAAAGGCCCGGGCATCCGCATTGGTTACCTCGCTATGCCCACCGCCGTATCTGGTCCAGTATACCTGCCGTACAAAATCTCCAAGGATGGCGTTGGCCCGGCACGTGAAGATAAACATCATCTGCATAAGTTCCGGGGTTGAAAAAACGAGAGAAAGCTGTTTAAGGTTCCGAACCGGAGCGCCGTCTTCCGCCAGGTAACGCGGGGCAAAACATTCCTTTATAATGTTGAGCAACCGGCGGGCCGTGATTGTTGGGAATCGTCCGGATTCGAGCGCAACCTGGTAAAGATCTCCGGTCGACATGCCCGGGGACCATAATTCAAGGAGCGTCTTGGTCTCATTTACAAGGCCAAGACCAGCTCCTAATCGACTATTATACTGTTTCTTTACTGCCATAATCATCTCATAAAATACGGAAATACTTTTAAGCTCTTCTCAAAGGCCGCAAAATAAGCCCCTGCGGTTGTCTCCAATGCTTTGACCGACTCAAAATCCTTGATTTTGCCGACAAGCATTGGTCCCTCGCTGGCCGCTACATTGCTGCCAGACATAGTTTTTAAAGACGCAAGGGCATTTTCTTTACTTTGGAGAGAATGAAATATAACGTCATCCTCAACTTTGTTTGAGACCCATACATGCAAGGAATGTTCGATCTCCTCGGGAAACCGAAAAAGATGATAGCAACCCACATTTAAGTGTTCATCATGCAATTTTCGAGCAGCTTCCACGACACCATGGTATTGAGCCAAAGCCGATGTTCTTGTATAAACCGGTTCCAGGAAAAGACGGCTTGATGATTCAAAAAAACCGGTTGGCCACCAATTGAACTGCATACGTTCGCCAAGAAATCCAATAACGTGCCGGAGCCGAAGAACAATTATTTTCATCTCATCATTCATAAGAATCTACTTTTAGTCCCCTATCATATCACTCAAGAACTTACTGCATTTTTCTTGAATTTTCAAAAACAGCCTCTGCGGGTTGAATAGGCTGTCATTTTATCGATCCTGCGGTAAGCAGCCTTTCTGCTGACTCGAGATCCCTACCAAATTTATCTCTTGATTGTCAATCAGCTTCTTTTTTCGTCCCCACTAAAGTTCAAAAATATCATTCTCCGTTCTTTAACCTCCAGCTTTAATTCCCCCATTTTCATTATATCTTTGTTGTCTTTGTTGTTTCCCAGAATGGCGGAATAGGTATATTTATATTGTGAAAAAACGTGGCAATCAACAGTATTACCAAGAGTATGCTATCCCAGTTGACCTTTGGTATAGCACAAATTAAATTTTCTACTTCACTTATCTCCCATTCATCCCATCTATTGGTTACAGGCACTGAGGATCTTACGTGCAAGTTGGTTCGAGGGAATGTCAAAAGCATGATATTCCACCAACCGGGATGCCGGTATTTTAACTGCAAAAATTGTACAGAGGCTTTTCCTGACCGGCATGAAGCTTTAACTGCTGGATACAAATCCTGTGGGATCTGCAAGCCGTAGAGTGGCCAAATGTGGGAAAGGTTCCGGGAATGATTATTTGGTGGTCAGACAGGGGCAGGCATTGTCGATATCTTGTAAGCGCTCAATGAACCCCATCTTATAATCCAGTTCAGATCATGACATATTGAGTCTACTTTTAAATCAAAGTGAGGCTTAAATCATGTCTGTGAATTCAAAAGAGTTAAATGAAAAGCGTCGCCAATTCTGGAAATAT
>JAHIVS010000657.1 GCA_018816605.1 Pseudomonadota bacterium | reverse complement strand
GAGCTGGCCCAGATGGAATATCTCCTGCCAAGGCTTATCACACGGAATACCGCCATGTCGCGGCTTGCCGGCGGCATCGGCGGAAGGGGTCCCGGAGAAACCAAACTTGAAATCAACCGGCGCAGGGTCAGGGATCGCATCACCCGGTTGAAAAAAGAAATCCAGACCATCCGGAAACAGAGAACCCAGCAGAAATCCAGGCGCAAGCGCAAAGAGCTGCCGATTATTTCCATTGTCGGATACACCAATGTAGGCAAATCCACCCTGCTGAACACCCTGACACAGAGCAATATCATCGCTGCCAACCGCTTGTTTGCAACCCTGGACCCCTCGTCCAGACGTCTGCGGTTCCCCCGGGATACGGAAGTGATTATTACCGACACCGTGGGATTTATCCAGAACCTTCCCAAGGAGCTGATGGAAGCCTTCCATGCCACATTGGAAGAATTGTCCGAGGCCGACATCATCCTCCATGTAATTGATATCAGTAATCCCCGCTATTTACAGCAAAAAGAATCTGTTGAAAAAATTCTCACCCAACTGGATCTTGACAAAATACCCATCCTCTATGTGTTCAATAAAACAGACCAGGTCGACCTGGAACAATTTGAAAACCCATGGCTCCTGAATCAAGGCATCACGATTTCAGCGCTCCAGAAAAACACCCTGGCCCCGTTGATTGATAAACTTGAGTCCATGATCTGCATGAAACATTATTAATCTATGAATGGACTGAATATGGAATTAACGCAACTTGGACAGATTCTCATCGCCAACTCTGTCAGGAAAGACTCTATTGATATACCCGATTGTTTTGGAGAATATAACAAAAAAAATAAGCTTTGCTCAACCTATTGTTCGATTTGTATCCGTTGCTGCGTCATGAGAACCCGGCATCCGAAAATTGACATCCTTGAACGGCTGTTGCTGAACAACGAGTATTCTTTCAAACCCCACTAAACAAAAATTGCAACTTCCCTGAACCCCATGGTCCGGTAATGGACCTGTCACAAAAAAGATATCACAAAAATATTTTCCCGGGATTCAAAATAGTGGCCGGATCAAACACCTTTTTTATTCCCTTCATGATTTCAAGTTCTGCGCTGCCTATTTCCAGGGGAAGGTATTTGCTTTTTGTTATCCCAACACCATGTTCTCCGGTAATGGTTCCGCCAAGTTCAAGGGTGGCGGCAAACAGATCCTCCACTGCTTGTTCAGCCTTTTTTGTCTGTGTTGCATCCTTTTTGTCGTACATGATATTACAATGGATATTACCGTCCCCCGCATGCCCGAAACTGACCACGGTCAGTCCGGAGGTTCGCTGGATCTCCCGGGTAATCTCAACCATTCTGGGTATTTTTGAAATGGGCACCACAATATCTTCATTGATTTTATTGGGGGCAATTTTATATAAAACCGGTGATAGGGCGCGCCTGGCTTCCCACAATTGCTGAGCCGCTTTTTCATCTTCGGCAACCAGAACATTTTGGGCCCCTGCTTGATAACAAAATTTTTTTATCTGCTCTGCCTCTCGTTCAACCTGATCCCAGGCCCCATCCAGTTCAAGGATCAACAATGCCCGAATGCCTTCCGGCAGCTCAAAGGAAAGAAATTTTCTGACAAGACGGATGCACGCTTCATCCAGATATTCCACACACCGGGGAATCGTTGCCTGTTTCATCACACTGGATACGGTCCGGGCAGCCTTGTCCATGCTGTCAAAAAAAACAGCCATGGTTTTTACGGCTGCAGGCTTGGGCAGCAACTTCAAGGTAATCTGGGTGACCAGGGCCAGGGTGCCTTCTGACCCCACAATCAACCGGGTAAGATCATAACCGGCCACTCCCTTTGCCGTGGCCACCCCTGTTTCAATAATCTGGCCGGATGGGATGACAGCCCGCAATCCCAGAACATAATCCCTTGTTACCCCGTATTTGACTGCCCTGGGACCGCCGGCACATTCGCCCACATTCCCCCCGATGGTGCAGACAGAAGAACTGGCCGGGTCCGGCGGATAAAAAAGTCCTTTGGCTTCTACAGCCTTGTGAATTTCAGAAACAATTACCCCGGGTTCAACCCTGGCAATGAAGTTTTCTTCATCAATTTCAAGGATACGGTTCATACGGCTGGTAACCAATACCACCCCGCCGGCAACCGGTATGGCGCCACCAGTCATACCGGATCCGCTGCCCCTGGGAATCACAAAAAATTTTTTTTCAGATGCCAGCTTGAAAATGTCTGCCACCTGGGCCTCGGTTTTTGGAAAAATGACGGCATCGGGCAAAAAGGATCGGCCTGTGGCATCGTATGAATAGCACAGCAGTTCTTCTTTTTTAACGGTCAGATATTTTTTCCCTAGAATTTTTTCAAGATCTCTGTAAATGGAGGGGGAAAGGCCCATTTAAAATTTGCCTGCTTCAATTTTCTTGGATATATAATTGATCTGCTCAAACAATAATCCTTTTTGCTTGAGCTCTTTTTCGATGGTATTGACAGAATAAATGGCCGTGGCATGGTATTTTTTAAAACTGGAACCAATTTTTTTGATGGGCTGGTCTGTATATTTTTTTGCAAGGAACATGGCCACCTGCCGTGGCTTGACAATGGTCCTCTTCCTGGATTTGGACATAATGTCCTTTTCCGATATGGAAAATTCTGTGCACACCAATTGTTTGATAAGATCGATACTGATCCTTTTCCTGTTTTTGGTAATATTGTCCAGAACACTTTTGGCAAGCGCAATATCAATATTACACCCCATGATCTGACCTTTTGCCACCACGCCGAAAAGACCGCTTTCCAGCTGCCGGACATCGTCGCACAATTCCTGGGCAATGTATTCGCTCACCGGCATGGGAATCTTACACCCAAGGGTTGTTGATTTTTTTTTCAATATTCTGAGCCGGGTCTTGTAATCCGGTGCCTCAATTTCCGTAACCAATCCCATACTCAACCGGGATTTAAGCTGGTCATTGAGCTTGGGAATGTCCTCGGGGAGATCACACCCGGAAAAAATGATTTTTTTATCTGCATCCAGCAGATAATCCAGGGTAATGGCAAGCTCTTTCTGGGTGGCAACCTTTCCGGACAAAAAATGAATGTCTTCCAGAATCAATACATCACATTTTTTTCGATATTTTTCCTTGAACTGATTAATGGTCTGGTTCCGGATGGAAAATATCATTTCATTGGTAAAATCTTCGGCTGTCACATAATAAACCCTGTTGGATAGGTTGTTTGCCATCATGTGATGCCCCACAGCCTGGGACAAATGGCTTTTCCCCAGCCCCGTCTTACCCAGCAGATACAGGATTCCGGCCCCGTTTATCTTTCCCTGGGCAAGGGACAGGGATGCCGAGTATGCAAAATTAGAGTTATCCCCCACAACAAAATCATCAAAGGTATACCCCTTTTTCAGCATCCGGCCACCGTTGAAGGAGGCATCCAGACCCGGCAGTGTTGCCTGCTCTGGTTTTTTGAACCGGGACCTTGCTGCCAGGGCCGGGTAGGCGCTGACAAATTTTCCTTTTTCCCGACTTTTTTCCGGGCTGTTTTCCGGATCCTTTGTCACTTTTTTATTCAGCTCCTTGTCTTTCTGGAAACCCCTGGCCTCATTTTTCCCGCAAATCTGGAACTCAATGGTAACCGATTGGCCAAGATTTAAAAATTCTCTTTGAAATATATCCAGGTAATTGTCTTTGATCCGTTTGACAAAAAAATCGTTGGGGGTGGACAGTGTGATCCCTGTGGCATCATAATCAATGAGTGCCAGAGGTTCTATCCACATCCGATAACTATGATCGGGTATCGATTTTTTAATCTGAAACTTAACTTTTTCCCAGGATAGCTCCATTTGTTGACAAAAATGCCTTTCTTTCCAAATCAAACGTGGTTGAATAAATAACGAATAGTACCAATTAAAGTGAATCTAACGGACAATTAACATGAATCTAACGACACATAAAAAAGTATAGGTTTTTTTATGCGAATATGATTTTTGGGTCAACTCGGATAGACCGTGTTAACAATAGATTGGAATTTGGTCTGGCATAAATTTTTAACATGCTAAAATCATAGAGCATTCTCTGTGAAACAAAAAAATTTCTATAAATTCCAACCACTTCTACAACTAACTCTTTTTCAACGGGATTTTTACCATCCACCCTTTTTCCCATCTGAATAAAATATTTATTTTCTCCTGTTTGCTTCGTTTTTCTCTATTTTACTTTGAATTTGATAAAAATTGATGGAATTTTCCAAACCTGAAGTTCATAAGGGTTTCACAATTTACCAATTCAATTTCATTTACACTTCCCCCGTCAAATAGTATATTTAGATTTTTTGATACTAACCCTTTCAATTTTTGCGACCATACCATGAAACCAATCCAGAAACGCCCTGTCATCGGGATTTCCATGGGAGACCCCGCCGGAGTCGGCCCGGAAATCATTGTTAAAGCCCTGGGCAACCCCCAAATACATGCCGTGTGCAATCCCATTGTCATCGGGGATACCGCCATTCTTAAGCGGGCTTTAAAACTATTATCCAATCCGCTCTCTCTTCTTTCGATTGCCGGACCGGCAGACCATAGTGAAGATCCAAAAACAATCTGCGTTATCGAAGGGTCCCGCCTTTCGGAAACGGCAGCCAATCTGTCTGTTCCGACCGCTGAGACGGGAACGGCCATGCAGGAGTATATTCTCACGGGTGTGGACCTGGCCCAGAACAATACGATAGACGGCCTGGTCACCTGCCCCATCACCAAAACCGGTCTGAAAATTGCCGGTTCCCGTTTCCATGGACACACCGAACTGATTGCAGACAAAACCGGCACCCGGGAATTTGCCATGATGCTGGCCGGCAACCGCCTGAAAGTTGTCCTTGTGACCATCCACATCCCCCTTTGCCAGGTGGCGGAAAGCCTGACCATCGAAAAAATAACCCAGACCATCCGCCTGACCCGGGATGCACTTGTCCATCGGTTTGGTATTTCTTCTCCAAAACTTGCCGTGGCCGGCCTGAACCCCCATGCAGGGGAAAATGCCATGTTCGGCAATGAGGAAGAAAAAATAATTGCCCCTGCCGTGGCGCTTGCCCGGGAACAAGGTTTTCCCGTTAAAGGCCCCCTGCCGCCGGATACGGTCTTTTTCCAGGCCGTTAACGGAAACTATGATGCCGTTATCTGCATGTACCATGACCAGGGACTGATCCCTTTCAAGCTGATTCACTTCAAGGACGGGGTGAACACCACCCTGGGGCTTCCCATCATCAGGACGTCTGTGGACCACGGGACCGCCTATGATATTGCATGGAAGGGGCTTGCAGACCCGACAAGCCTCATGGAAGCCATTTACATGGCCGCTTTCCAGGCAAAGAACCAGGCCGCCTTTCAGGAAAAAAACAGGGCGGGCAAATAATATGGATACCGACCAGATCGTTATCCTGGGGGCCCGGGAACACAATCTTAAAAACATCAATGTCCAAATTCCCAGAAACAGCCTGACCGTCATCACGGGGCTGTCCGGCTCGGGCAAATCTACCCTTGCCTTTGACACCCTGTATGCGGAAGGCCAGCGCCGCTATGTTGAATCTCTGTCCACCTATGCCAGACAATTTTTAGGACAGATGGACAAACCGGAGGTGGATGCCATCATCGGCCTCTCCCCTGCCATCTCCATCGAACAAAAAACGGCCAGTCACAATCCCCGGTCAACGGTGGGAACAGTGACGGAAATCTATGATTATCTTCGCCTGCTGTTTGCAAGGGTGGGCCACCCCCATTGCTATAAATGCAAAAAGCCCATTTCTTCCATGTCCATCGACCAGATTACGGACAGAATCATGGCTGCAGTTGATGACACACCCAATATAAAATCTACTGAAACAACAAAAATCATGATCCTTGCCCCCTTGATAGCAGGCCAGAAAGGCAGCCATGAAATTTTGCTGGCCAGGATGAAACAAGAGGGCTTTGCCAGGGTCCGGGTGAACAAAAAAATTTTTTTAATCGAAGAGGTGCCGGGGCTTGATAAAAACAAAAAGCACTCCATTGATGTTGTGGTGGACCGCCTGATCACCAAGCCGGGAATTGAAAAACGCCTGGCCGATTCCCTTGAAATGGCCCTGACCCTGTCCGAGGGCCTGATCATCCTTATCAACCTGACCGATGGCACTGAGACCCTGTTCAGTGAAAATGCCTCCTGTGTGGATTGCGGGGTCAGCTATCCCGAATTCACCCCTGCCAGTTTTTCATTTAACTCCCCCCAGGGTGCCTGCTCCCATTGCGACGGCCTGGGAGCCGTCACCCAATTTGATCCGGATCTGATTGTACCGGACCAGAACATTTCCCTTCGTCAGGGGGCGGTTCTTCCCTGGGAAAACAAAGATTCAGTTCAATTCATGGAATTTCTGGATGCCCTGGTTTCCCATTATAAGGAAGACATCTACAAACCGTTTAAAACCTTGTCCCCTAAATTTCAGAAAGTGATCCTGTACGGTTCCGTTAAAGAAGAAATCCTCTTTTATGTGGAGCGGGCCGGAAAAAAAATCACCTATAAAAAGGTCTTTGAAGGGGTAATTCCAAATTTAAACCGCAGATTCAACGAGACGGGATCTGCTTCAGTCAGGGAAGATATCAAACGCTATATGAGTTTTAAAACCTGTTCAAAATGCAATGGAACACGGCTGAATGAGGCTGCAGGATCGGTTTTGGTCGACGGAAAAAGCATTTGGGAAATTACCGGCCTTTCCATCCAGAATTCTGGCCGGTTTATGTCTGAACTTTCCCTTGGGAAAAAAGAGCGCATCATTGCAGACAGTATTATAAAAGAACTCATCGCACGACTGGGATTCCTGGAGAATGTGGGCCTGGAATATCTGAGCCTGGACCGGTCTGCCGCCACCTTGTCCGGAGGGGAAAGCCAGAGAATCCGCCTGGCCACCCAGATCGGATCAAAACTTACCGGTGTGATCTATGTGCTGGATGAACCCAGTATCGGTCTTCACCAGAGGGACAATACAAGATTGCTCAATACCCTGATGAACCTGAAGGCCCTTGGCAATACCGTCCTGGTGGTCGAGCACGATGTAGAGACCATCATGGCCTCGGATTATGTCATTGACATAGGGCCCGGTGCCGGTATCCACGGCGGAAATATTGTTTTTTCAGGCACGCCGGAACAATTGCTTGAGGATGAGGTCTCCTTAACCGGTCTTTATCTTTCCGGCAAACGAAAAATAAGGATCCCGGACACCCGAAGAAACGGCAATGGGAAATCACTGACTATTTTAGGGGCCTGCGCCAACAATCTAAAAAAAATGGATGTGTCCTTTCCCCTGGGATGTTTTACCTGTGTTACAGGCGTCTCGGGATCCGGTAAGTCCACCCTGGTATTGTCCACCCTGTACCAGGCCCTTTCCAACCAGATAAACCACTCAAGAAAGCCCGTGGGAAGCCATAAAGAAATAAAGGGAATTGAACACCTGGACAAGGTGATCCACATTGACCAGTCTCCCATTGGCAGAACCCCGAGATCCAATCCCGGTACCTATACCCAGGTGTTAAACCATATCCGGGAATTGTTCGCCAAAACAAAGGAATCCAAGGCCCGGGGATATAAACCAAGCCGCTTCAGCTTTAATATAAAAGGGGGCAGATGTGAGGCCTGCTCCGGGGACGGCATCATAAAGATCGAGATGCATTTTCTGCCCGATGTCTATGTAGCCTGTGACGTCTGTAAAGGAAGGCGGTATAACCGGGAAACCCTGGACATCAAATACAAGGGGAAAAACATTGCCCAGATTCTGGACATGACCATTAACCAGGCGGTCCGCTTCTTTGACAAAATATCCTCCATCCGAAACACCCTTGCAACCCTTGTGGAAGTGGGGCTTGGCTATATTAAACTGGGTCAGTCCGCCACCACCCTTTCCGGCGGAGAGGCCCAGCGGATAAAACTTGCCAGGGAATTGTCAAAACGCAACACCGGCAATACCATTTATATTCTGGATGAACCCACCACAGGCCTTCATTCCGATGATATCAACCGGTTGTTATCCGTACTGGACAAACTGGTGGATGCCGACAACACCGTGGTGGTCATTGAGCACAATCTGGATGTGATCAAATGTGCCGATCATATCATAGATCTCGGGCCCGAAGGCGGCGACAAGGGCGGATATATTGTGGCCCAGGGCACGCCGGAACAGGTGGCTGCCCACAAAAAATCCTATACCGGCTATTACCTGGGCAAAATACTGAACTCACAATCCCCAAATTGACAAAACCTGTCTTACTGGGATTGAACCACGCACACATCGGTGTCACAGGGACAGGCACCATCCACCTCACAGGCATAGACAATTCTGGAGGCTTTTTCATACAAGATACCTGATATGGAAGGAAAAGAGATCGATGTATCCATTTTTTCCAAATCTTTCTTTGACGGAATGGCGTTAAGACCCTGATCCGTCAGTTTACCGGTCAGCCCATTGATAATCTCCGCATCCTCCCCGTTGGTGGTTACAACAACAGGAACCTGGTAAGGAAGGATGACCCTGGAAACGGCCAGGTTGGAAAGCCGTCTGGTCACAAGGGAGCCCGGGGCATATTTAATCAGCATACCGGTTTTGTCATGGACGGCAACGAGAAAATCGACCCGTATCCTCGCCGCTTGGTTTCCCGCAGTGACGGTCAGCAATCGATTCTGTTGAATGTCTGTTTTTGAATAGCCCAAAACTTGAACCAGGTGTTTTGCAATTTTCTGTCGATACCGTTCATCATGGGTATCTATTTTCTTTTCGCCCGTTAAAAAATCTATTAACTCGCCCAATACCAGGTGATGGGGATTCTTTTCCATATTCTCTCCTCTGTCAGGCGGCGGTTGAAATTTTGCCTGTCCCTATTCTCGTACCAAAATAAATTTTACAATGACGGAAGGATCAGCTCCACAAACCGGGGAGGCTGACCGTCCTTCATTTCAACCAATCCCCGGTTGGAGAGGCGAAGTTCGCCAAGAACCACAAGCCCCATAAGGCTCATGGTCATTTCAAATGCCGGATGGGGGCAGCCGATCTGCCCGAGGGCCTCTTCAATGGAAGCAATTCCTTGGGCCGCCTCTTCAATGGGCAAAAGACTCATCAGGCCGCCAAGGGGAAGGGGCAAGAGGGAAAGGACCTGATTTGCCCGGACAACCACCAATCCGCCGCCCGAATCAATCAGGGTGTTGGCAGCCAAACACATGGCATCATCATCTGTCCCCACCACCAGAAGATTATGGCAGTCATGGGAAACCGTGGAAGCATATGCCGTCCCCGGCTTAAAACCTGTTCCGGAGACAAATCCTAACCCCCGGGTATTGTCTGCCCTGCCGTCGGACCGGTGCCGGAAAAACATGGCGGCCTTGGCAATATCATTGTCCGGATCCGCGCTTAAAACGCCATTGGTGACCGGCAGTTGAACCTGGGTTGACAGGGTATTCACCCGGCCAGGGATCAGTTTTATCACCCGGGCGCTGACCGTGTCCCTGCCCGGGGCGGTCATCTGAAAATCCAAAGGGGTAAACGGGTTATGATACAGGGTGTTTATGGCCCATTCAGGATATTGGAAAACGGATATCGGCCTTACCATTTTTCCGTTTTCAGCCACCTTTATCCCGTCACTGAACACCTGCTCAACCTTAAAATCGGTCAAATT
>JAHIVS010000656.1 GCA_018816605.1 Pseudomonadota bacterium | reverse complement strand
TGACAGGATCTTTTCCGATGATAAGACAGGTCTTGGCAATCTTGCCCGGTACATTATCCGCGCCTGTTTTTCCCAGGAACGCATGGTCTATATCCCGGCAAAAGATTCCGATGACGGTACGGCCAAGGTTGTTTATACCTCGAAAAACCGGAAGTCCCGGAAAGTTTTTAATGCCTTGGACTGGCTGGCCAGGCTGGTGACACATATTCCCGGTCGGTACGAACAGACGGTGAGGTATTACGGCTGGTATTCGAACAAATCCCGGGGGATGAGAAAAAAGGCCGATCAGGGTGACGCCATTCCTGCGGTTCTCCCGAACCCGTTGTCCGCCAAGGAGTTCAGACAGAATTGGGCACGCCTGATTCAAAAGAGTTATGAGCTAGACCCTCTGATCTGTCCCAAGTGCCAAGGCTCAATGCGTATCATCAGTTTTATCGAAGAACTCGACATAATCGAAAAAATTCTACGTCACCTTGGGCTTTGGGATATCCGTAACCATGATCCGCCCAATGTAAATTCTTCGGATACCATACCTTAACTTTTCGATGACTATTCAGATTCCCAAATTCCAGCAGGGTTTCTGGTGAAGTATGCTCAGAATTAGCCTAAAAGATAAGCGTTCAGCATTTTTTCAGTGAACCAAGTCCGATTTTTTGTTTTATTCGTTCCAGGATTTCTTGTCATCCTCACGACCGCTTTGACATCAAAGCCCCAGCCGGGCACGTCCACAACATGTTGTGGACGTGCCCGGCTGGGACCATATTTTAGGCGCTTGATAATCTTTATTATTCTTTGTTACACCTTGCTTGAAAAAAAGAAAGTTCCTATCCTTACAATGAAGCCATCATATACGTGGACAGGGATTTCAGGCTGACCTATCGCCAGTTTGCCACGGCCAAGATCGGGGCCGTACTACTGACCGTAAACACCAACTACAAGAGTGCGGAACTCGAATACCTGCTCAACCAGTCGGAAACCGAGAACCTCTTCCTGATTGACGGATTCCAGGATACCGATTATGTCAACACGGTCTATGACCTGATTCCTGAACTGAAGACCCAGCAGAGAGGGAGCCTTAACTGCAAAAACTTCCCCCATCTTAAACGGGTCTGCTTTCTGGGACAGGAAAAGCACCGGGGCATGTATTCCATACCGGAAATCAAGGCACTGGGCGCCATGACCACCAACGAGGCCTTCATCGCCCGTCAGCAGGAACTTTCCTGCCATGATCTGGTCAACATGCAATACACTTCCGGCACCACAGGATTTCCCAAAGGGGTCATGCTCACCCATTACAATATCGGGAACAACGGTTTTTATATCGGCCAGAACCAGAACTTCACCCAAAATGACCGGCTCTGCCTGCCTGTGCCGCTCTTCCACTGCTTCGGCTGCGTTCTCGGGGTTTTGGCGGCGGTCAACCACGGCACTTTATGGTGTTCCCACCATGTTCATCGCCATTCTCGACCACCCCATGTTTTCCAAATTTGATTTTTCATCTTTGAGAACCGGCATCATGGCCGGATCCAACTGCCCGGTCCATGTAATGGAGCAGGTCATTGACCCGGAAACCGGTGCCTCCCTTACGCCGGGCCTCCAGGGCGAGGTCTGCTGCCGGGGGTACAATGTCATGAAAGGGTATTACAACAACCCGGCCGCCACAAGGACATGATTATCCGGGGCGGAGAAAATATCTATCCCAGGGAAATCAAAGAGTTCCTCTACCGGATGGATGAGATCAAAGATGTCCAGGTGGCGGCAGTTCCCAGCCAGAAGTACGGGGAAGAAGTCGGTGCCTTTATTGTGCTCAAGGAGAATGCAGAGATTGAGGAAAGCGATGTCATTGATTTTTGCCGCGGCAAAATATCGCGATATAAAATTCCAAGATATGTCCATTTTCTAAGCGCATATCCCATGACGGCCAGCGGCAAAATCCAGAAATTCAAACGGTCTGAAATGTGAGAAAAAATCTGGCCGGACAGACGATAACCGGACAAATCTCTGATTCCGGGCCCGGGCCCGGAATCAGAGGTATACCACTGTCATTACGCCAGATACATGCCGCCATTGCATGAAATCACCTGGCCGGTCACATAGGCAGACTCATCCGTGGACAAAAATTTAACCACCTTTGCCACGTCCTCGGGCTGGCCGGGCCGCCCCATGGGAATCGTTGCAAGGATCATTCCCTGGATCTCTTCGGGAATGGTGCGGGTCATGGGCGTCAGAATAAATCCCGGTGCCACGGCATTGACGGTGATATTATACCGGGCAAGCTCCTTGGCAAGGGTCCGGGTCAGACCGATCACACCGGCCTTGCTGGCCGTATAATTGGCCTGTCCAACGTTCCCGACCTGGGCCGAAACCGATGTCAGGTTGACAATTTTCCCTGAGTTTTGAGCCTTCATAATCCGGGCGGCCTGCTGGGTGCAGAAAAAAAGCCCCTTCAGGTTGATATCCATGACCTGGTCCCACTCTTTTTCCGTCATGTTCAAAAAAAGGTTGTCCCTTGTGATGCCGGCATTGTTAACCAAAACATCAATGGTTTTGACTTCATTTTGAAGGTCTGCAAACATCTGCTCAACCTGTTCTTTATCGGCGATATCCGCCGTATGAACAAGGGCCTTTCGGCCAAGTCGCCCGATTTGTCCGGCAACCTTCTCTGCCGAGTTCTTATCAATATCGTTCACAACAATGTCGGCGCCCGCTGTGGCCAGTGACAGCGCGATCATCTCACCAATGCCGCGCCCCGCACCGGTCACAATCGCTGTTTTTTCATGTAACGGCAAATGTCCCATAATTCTCCACTTTTTTATAAGGGTTAAAGGATTCAGGCTAAATCGCATCTGACTATTTGGGATTTGAGTCTCATACCCGTGCAGGTTGACTCACCGTTGCGTTGCTGGATGGAACGGATGGACACACCTGTAACAATCCGCTCCAAAATGCGCCCTAACGGCAAACAAACCCGAACCCGTCGCTCCGTCGGCGCCATAACGACCTGTATGCAACAGACCGGTTGCATACAGGTCGTTATCAACCAACGGTCTACTCGCTTTTCTTTGC
This sequence comes from Pseudomonadota bacterium, assembly GCA_018816605.1. The sequence continues at coordinate 1,423 of JAHIVS010000656.1, read as the reverse complement.
CCGCGATAAAAATCCATGGTCGCCCCAGATTTTATACTCTTTTCTGAAGGCGCTCAAGTCTTCCCAGGCTTCCTTGAACATGGGGGACTTTCCAGACAGATCGGTTGCCACCTCTGCCCACGCGGATTCCAGGGTCGCTAAAATCTCTTGGGACAAAAAATCAATGGTAACGCCATGCTTTTCCTTGCTCACACTCATGGCCTTTGCCTGGATGGATTCGGTAAAGGCCAGCGTGTTCAATGTGGCAGCCCTGCAGAGAATTTCCAGGGTGTTCTGCTGACGGGGGCTCATATCGTTCCAGGTATCCTTGTTGATCAGGAGTTCAAAAAAAGTGGCCTGCTGGTGCCATCCCGGATAGTAATTATACTTTGCAATTTTATGAAATCCCATCATAGCGTCAATGGCCGGCATGGAAAATTCCGTGGCATCAATCACACCCTTTTCAAGAGAGGGGAAAATTTCACCGCCGGGAATCAGGCTGACCGACGCACCGGCTTTCTGGAGGACCTTTCCGCCAAGACCGTAAAACCGGATATTCAACCCCTTAAGATCTTCGGTTTTGTTCATGGGTTTCACAAACCAGCCGGCAGATTCCGGGCAGAACAGGCCCAATGGAATGACATGGACATTGAAGCCTGCATCATCGTACATCTTCTGGTAGAGGGTCCGGCCGTTGCCCGAATACATCCATGCTAAAAATTCAGGAGCTTCAGGACCGAACGGAATGGAAGAAAAAATAGAAGATCCCGGGATCATGCCTTCCCAGTATCCCGAGATGCTGAAACCGGCATTCACAGCCCCCTTTGAAACAGATCCCAGGACCTGGAGCGGCGCAACCAGTTTGCCGGGTTCATATACTTTCATTTTAAGGGTGTTCCCGCTCATCTGCTCAAGGTTATCCCCCACCCACGTCAAGCTGGTGTTCACCCCGGGAAGGCCCAAGGGGAAGCAGGCCGGGGTTTTGAGCAAAATAGACTTTTCCTTTTCAGCGGCAATAAGGGGCGCACTCAGAATCGAGAGAAACAACACAGCTGCAATAAATAAAATCTGAAACGATTTTTTCATAAGTCTTCTCCTTAAAGAAATTAAATAATTAACCATATACAATTGATGGCAGCCACAGTACGAGTTGCGGCCAAATGATGATGATCACAAGGCCGAGCAGCTGCAAAATGATAAACGGAACCACGCCTCTATAAATCTGACCCAGCTTGATCTCGGGCGGGCATACGCCCTTGAGATAGAAGAGTGCCAGACCTACGGGCGGTGTCAGAAACGAGGTCTGCAGGGTAACGGCCACCAGCATCACAAACCAGAGCAGTTCGGGGTTGTCCACCACGCCGTACCCATTGATGTCGAAGCCGAGCGCTGTAACCGCCGGAGCAATAAGCGGCAGGACGATCAAAGTGATTTCGATCCAGTC
>JAHIVS010000655.1 GCA_018816605.1 Pseudomonadota bacterium | reverse complement strand
CCTGCTTGCCGTCTGAACCGATGTCCTGAAATTTTATCCGGGGGTGAAGATAGGACATCTCCTGAAAAGAAGCATCGACATCCTTCCTGGGCAAAAGCCAAAAATGTCCCGTAGAACCGTATTTTTCCGAACTTTCCCAGTCAGTGCTTCCGCTGTCGTTGGCCACGATCAGCCGGCCGTGTTCGTTGATCATTACATACTCATTGGCGGTTTCGGAAGTCACCGGCCCCCGGGCAATGGAAAGAACAGAGGTATATCTGGGCATGCGGATCCGCTTTTCCCTTGTATAGGCATTCCCGGAAGCCATCATGGTAAAAATTTGACCGTCAAATGGCCCGTTTCCCTTGTCCTGGGACAGGAGAACCGCTGCACCGTCCGGGGACTTTATGACCCTGTAGTAACAGGACTGTCCTTCAACCAGGGTCACATAGCTGGAACCATTATACTCTACCACAAAAGACTGGAGTCCATCCCTATGCACGGTGAGGCTGGTCACAAAAATTTCCGGATATCCGTTTTTATTGATATCGGCAATATCCAGTGAAACAATACGGTTGTTGGAATCAAACTCCAGTTTTTGTGTTTCAAAAAGCCGATTTCCCTCAAGTTTGTATATGAACAGGTCGCTGTCCGTTGCTGCCACCACCCGAACCTGACCATCCTTGGCCAGGTCTCCTGCCGCCATTGCTCCGATCACCCCTTTAAATTCAAGATGGGTAGCAAACCCCTGGCGGCCGCCCTTGTGCATGGCCATCATACCGCCGCCATAGGCGGCTACCCCGCCGGCAGTCTGAAGGCCCCCCGGTGCTTCGGGCTCCTGGGGCACCTGTTGGGCGTAGAGTTCATTATTGATGTTCCGGTTAAACACCTTTTGGTTGATGTCACCGGCAAAGCTGTTTACCAGTGGAATTACATCCCCCATGTTGTTGCTCTGTTCAAAAAATGCAAGGGTGGGTTTTTTTCCTGCAATATCCACCATGCCGGCATCCAGGCTGACACTCTCCCCAAAATGGGTCAGGCTGCCGAAAAGGACATAATCCACCCCCATGCCAGCCCCAATGATCCGGACCTTGGATTCATTTAAAACCCCTTTTGTTGCATCGGAATTCTGGGCCTGGGCCAAAAATTTTTCAATGGTTTCCCGATCGAGAACATCCACCTTGCCGGGATCGGCAAGGCGTGAGGACAGCATGGAAAAAAGACCGTTCTGCAAAAAACCCAGATCCTGGGGCGAATTCATGGCAAAGGGAAAAACAGCCACGCGCCGGGGGGGGTCTGCACAGATGCCTAAATTAACAGTCACCACAGTTAAAAGCAATAAGGCGGCGGCAAAGAGCCACCCCTTTTTCATCGGTTTATTGGACGTAAACATACCACTCCTTACAATTAGATCCTAAAAAAATTTAGATCTTAAAAATAATTAAGACCCTAAAAACAAACAGGATATGAACACGGAGCCCTTACCCCTCCTGCAATTGCTTCTGTTATATCGCCCCGCAAACGTTCCCGCAAGCATTAATTTGTAAAAACCAGGCGCAAAATCCAGGCATTATATACCCCATTTGCCCCCCATCAAACAAGTCTTTTAAACAACTTTTGCATCTGGACCGAATCAAAAACAATCAGGGTGGGGCGTCCATGGGGACAATGAAGGGGGCTGTCACAGCGGTCAAGCTCTTCCAGCAACCGGGTCATTTCCCTGATATTCATGGATTTGTTGGCCCGGATAGCCCCATGGCAGGCCATGGATATAAGCGCAGACTCCCGCCAGCCGTCTTTTAAGGACTGCCCCTCCATAAGGGTTTCAATAATTTCAAGGACAAGAAATTTTAAGTTTTTTTCATCCACAAGACTGGGAATTGCCTTGATCACAAAGCAGGTCCCGCCGAAAGGCTCTATTCTCAGCCCCATGTCCGACAACTCGCCTATAATTGTCAGCAGCACATCCGCTTCCCGGTGGGTGAGATCCAAAACTTCCGGAACCAGAAGCTCCTGGCTCTGGACACCCAGGGTTTGGTGCCGTTTTTTCAAGGCTTCGTAGACCACCCGTTCATGGGCGGCGTGCTGGTCAATCAGCACCAGGCTGTTCTCTTTTTCCGCAACAATATAGGTGCCCATGACCTGGCCCACCACCCGCATTAGGCCCCCCGGACCAAATGCGGACAAAACCGTCAGCTCAGATGCGGATTCTGTCTTGTTTTGTGCTTGCCGGTCCCGGGCAGTGGGCTTCCAGTCCATGACGCTTTGGGCCACCTGTGGGGGGGGAAGCGTTTCAAACCACTGGCGGGGAAGAACAAAAGAGGGATCTGTTTTGGAAAACCCAGGGCTTTGTATTTCCTTTCGGCCTTGATTGACAGCCGTCAATTTTCCCCTTCCCTTTGCATAGGCAACAAGATCCGTTTGGGCCTTTTCCAGCGCATTGCCCACTGCCTGCCCCACTGCCTGGTAAACCGGGCCCGGAAATAAAAACTTGACCTCCCGCTTGGACGGATGGACGTTGACATCCACCTGGTCGTAGGGCAGTTTCACACACAGGACCCCCATGGGAAACCGACCTTTCATGATCCGCCCCCGGTATCCTGCAAAAACAGCTGCCACAACCCCCCGGTCATAAACCAGGCGATTGTTGACAAACAAATAAATCCTGTTGGAGGTGCTTCTGGTAACCCCTGGATGGGTACAGACCCCGGTCACGGATGCCATCCCCTCAATCCCATTGATGGGGTAAATCTGATTGACGGCATCATTTCCCAGCACCATTAAAGACCGCTGGAACAGATCCTGACCAGGAGGAAAATTTTTCACCAGCCGTTTGTTCAAAAAAAGGCGAAATCCCACACTAGGGTTGCCCAGGGCAAGCCCGGACACGGTATCTGCAATGTGACCGGCCTCCGTGCTCTCCCCCTTTAAAAATTTTTGCCGTGCCGGTGTGTTGAAAAAAAGTTGCTTTACTTCCACCAGGGTCCCGCAGGGGGCCCCTTCGTCGGAAACCCGGACAAGCTTGCCCCCTGTCATTTCAATTTTTGTCCCGATATCAGAGCCGGACGTCCGGGAGACAAGGCAAAAGCGGGAGACAGAGGCAATGGAAGGCAGGGCCTCTCCCCTGAAGCCAAAGGTGGATATGGAAAACAGATCTTCCTTGGTAAATATTTTGCTGGTGGCGTACCGCTCAATGGACAATAACGCCTCATCCCTTTCAAGGCCTGCGCCGTCATCGGAAATCCGGATCAGGGACTTGCCCCCTTTCTCGATTTCAACGCTTATCCTTGTAGCGCCCGCATCAATGCTGTTTTCAACCAATTCCTTTACCACGGAAGCGGGGCGCTGGACCACTTCCCCTGCGGCAATCTGGTTGGAAAGGATCTCGGGTAAAATTCTTATTTTTGCCATTTTTGTAAGACCTTGACCCTGGGTTATGCTTTGTCCTGGTTCAAAAACCGCAGCAAAAATTCGGAATCCTTCGGGCTTAAATCAAATTGGAATGCGGCCTGGTCCGCCAGCTTTCCAAGGTTTATTTCAGGATCATTCTTTCTTTTTTCCGAAATCCAGAGGATTGCTTTTTTCAAAGACTCCCCCTGGGGATGAAGCGTCGTCATAGGAGCCTCCTTAAGCTATGAAAGGACGGGAAACCTTGTTTTCAAATCAAGGGCACGCTCAAACCCAAACCCTGCCCTTAAGAGTGACATCTCATCAAATCGCTTTGCCATCATCTGTATTCCCACGGGCAGCCCCAAAGAGGAGACCCCTGCGGGGACGGAGATACCGGGGACACCGGCCATATTGGCAGACAGGGTAAAGATATCGCTCAGATACATGGTCAACGGATCCCCTGTATTTTCACCGATTTTAAAGGCCGGGGTCGGGGCCACAGGGGATAAAATAAGATCGCACTGGTCAAAGGCCTTTGTGAAATCTTCCATAATCAGGGTCCTCACCTGGGATGCCCGTCCGTAATAGGCATCATAGTACCCGGCAGACAGTGCATAGGTACCGATAATGATCCTGCGCTGGACTTCGGGACCAAAGCCTTTGGACTTGGTTTTTTTATACATTTCGATGATGTCCTGGGAAGAGTGATCCCTGAACCCGTATCTCACCCCGTCAAACCGGGCAAGGTTTGAACTGGCCTCACAGGGGGCAATGATATAGTAGGCTGCCACCACATATTCGGTATGGGGCAGAGAAATCTCCACAATTTCTACTCCCAGCCCTTCAAGAACTTTTTTAGCCCGTTCAAACAGGGCCAACACATCCGGATCAATTCCCTCAACGTCAAGATACTCTTTTGGAATCCCGGCCTTCATGCCCCGAAGGGATTGGGATTCAAATTGCTGGAGGGCAAGGGTAAAATCCGGAACATCCACCCGGGCACTGGTGGAGTCCTTTGGGTCGTTACCGCAAATCAGATTCATCATCATGGCCGCATCTGCAACATCCCGGGTGATGGGGCCGATCTGATCCAAAGAAGAGGCATAGGAGACAAGACCAAACCTTGAAACCCTTCCATAGGTGGGTTTGAGCCCCACCACTCCGCAATGGGAAGCCGGCTGGCGGATGGATCCGCCCGTGTCTGTCCCCAGGGCGCCGCAGCAAAATTGAGCGGCCACTGCAGCGGCAGACCCACCGCTGGAACCTCCGGGCACATGGTCGAGGTTCCATGGATTTCGGGTGACCCTGAAGGATGAATTTTCAGTGGACGAGCCCATGGCAAATTCATCCAGATTGGTCTTTCCGATCAGAACGGCCTGTTCAGCCTTTAATTTTGCCACCACGGTGGCATCATACCGGGGAATAAAATTGTCCAGTATTTTTGAGGCACAGGTGGTTTTCACCCCCTGGGTGCACAAGAGATCTTTCAAAGCAATGGGAATGCCGGTAAAAGGTGCCTGAAGACCTTTTGCAATGAGTTCATCCGCCTTTTGCGCCTGGGCCAGGGCACCCGGTTTATCCACAGTAATAAAGGATTTGATCCGATCGTCATGGGCTTGGATCCGGTCCAGAAATGCAGCGGTCAGCTCAACAGAAGAAATTTTCCCCCGGGCCAGAAGTTTTTGGGCGTTTGCCAGGGTAAGTGCATGTAAATCCATTCAATTTATTCCTTATTTCATAAATGCGAGGTACATAGAAACCGATCACACAACCCGGGGCACCGCATAAAAATCCTGGTCCCGTTCGGGCGCATTTGCCAGGGTCACATCCGGTCCGGGGGACCCAGAAAACTGGTCTTCTCTCAATACATTGGTTAAAAAGGCCGCTCCGGATGAAGGAATCACCCCTTCCACATCCACATCCGTAAGTTTATCTATGTACCCCAGGATATGACTTAGCTGCCCGGACAAGGTCTCTTTTTGCGTCTCATCTATATCCAGCCTTGCAAGGTGGGCAATCTTTTCAATTTCTTCCTTTGATATCTTCATCTTTATTCCTTTTTCACAACCAGGCCCTCAATCTGGGCCTGTTTTAATTTATCAGCGTACACAATGGCTTCCTTCCAGGTCTCAAAGCTTCCCACCCGCACCCGGTACCAGGTAATCCCATCTTTTTTGCCCAGAGCCCGGTAGGAGGAAATCCCCTTTTTTTCCAAAACCGCCATATGGGTTACTGCATCTGTAAAGGATTTGTAGGAGGCAACCTGGATGGTGTATGCACCATTTTGAGGCGGTTCCCCTGTTTTTTTGGCGGGATCTTCCAGTGCTGGAATTTTTTTCTCAGCTCCAGGTTCAGGAGAACTGGTTTGACCTTTTTTTTCAACAGACACCCGGGGCTTTTTGGCCGCAATCTTTTCATCCGGTTTTGCCACGGCCTTGGGAACGGGCGGGTCATCCCCCCCGGCCGGATTGTTGTTTACCACGTCCTTATTAAAGGTGGCGGCTTTCCGGCTCGTTTTTACGGGGATCTTTATTGTCAAAGGCGTATCGACCGCTGAAACGCTTGTTTCCTTTTTAGGGCTGATCTCATGGACGTCATTTTTTCTCCCCACCACTTCCTGCTGGACTGGGTTGTTCAGGGCGTCATAAAATTGAAGTTCCACCTTTTCTTCAGGAGGCTCCGCCTTGCCAAGGGCAAGGACAATTTCTGCCAGCCGTTTTTGGAACCCGTCTGTCTCAAATGTCACCGGAGCAGATCCCCTGCCGACAAGGATGCCCAGAAAAAACATCCATCCTGCAATAAACACATAGATTGCGTTCTTTAATATCCCCTTAAAGGACAACATCGGGTTACATTCTTTCCGGAGCTGAAACACCCAGAAGAAACAGACCGTTCCGGATAACCTTTTTAACCGCCAGAACAAGGCTGAGCCTCGCCCTGGTCAGAGGGGTGTCCTCTGTTATCACCTTGTGTTTGTTGTAATATCCGTGAAAAGCGGCCGCCAGCGTCATCAGATAGGTGAATATCACATGGGGGTGAAGGGTTTCAGCACTTTTTTCAACCTGTTCCCCAAACCCGGCCAAAATCTTGATCAGTTTTATTTCCTCGGGTTCCACCAGCAGATCAATCTGATCCCCCTTTTTAAAATCAATGGCAGGGATCACCCCCTCTTCCACAGCCTTTAAAAGGATACCCGTAATTCTGGCGTGGACATACTGCACATAATAAACAGGATTGTCGGAATTTTTTTGTTTGGCCAGTTCAAGGTCAAAGTCCAAACCCGAATCATAGCTGCGGCTTAAAAACATGAACCTTGCGGCATCCTTTCCCACCTCATCAACAATGTCCTTGAGGGTGACAAATTGTCCGGCCCGTGTGGACATCTGAACCGGCGTGCCTCCCCGCAGCAGGTTGACCAGCTGCACCAGAATCACAGAAAACTGGGCGCTTTTTCGCCCGGAGGCAACCACAGCAGCATCGATCCGCTTGATATACCCGTGGTGATCCGCTCCCCACACATCAATCACCCGGTCAAATCCCCGCTCATATTTTTCCGTGTGATAGGCGATATCAGAGGCAAAATAGGTGGTCAATCCGTTGTTTCTGACAACCACACGGTTTTTCTCATCCCCGAAATCCTCGGTCCGAAACCACAGGGCGCCGGCATCTTCATAGATCAGGCCCTGGTCCCTGAATTTCCGGATGGCAGCATCCACCCTCCCTGAATCATAGAGGCTTTGTTCGCTGAACCATTGATCAAAGGATACACCAAAATCGGACAGGTCTGTTTTGATCCCCTCCAAAATTTTTCCTGCGGCAAACTTGGCGCATAGGAGAATGGCAGTTTCTTCATCCGTATCGGCAAAGGTTTCACCTTCAATCTCCAGCAGATTCCGGGCAAATTCCTTTATATAGTCCCCTTTATAGCACTCCTCGGGAAATACGATTTTTTGACCCGCCATTTCCAGGAGCCTGAGCCAGACAGAGGTGCCGAGGGTGCGAATCTGCCGGCCGGAATCATTGATATAATATTCCTTCTGGACATCAAACCCGGCAAAAGAAAGGATATTTCCCACAGAGTCCCCGACAGCAGCTCCCCTTCCATGGCCCACATGGAGCGGTCCCGTCGGGTTGGCGCTGACAAATTCCACCTGGACCCGCTGCCTGCCCCCCATGTCCGAAGCCCCAAACCGTGTGTCCTGGGCGAGAATCTGATCCACCACTGGATGCCATGCGGAGTTGGCCAGGAAAAAATTAATAAATCCGGGTCCGGCCACTTCTGTTTTTTCTATGAAATCATATTGTTCCATGGATGAAACAAGGATGTCGGCAATCTTCTTCGGTGCCATTTTCTGGATGCCGGCCGATACCATGGCGAAATTACTTGAAAAATCCCCCTGGGAGTCGTGCTTGGGCTCTTCTATTTCCATGTCAGGGACCTGGTCAGAGGGCAACAATCCCTTTTCAACTGCGCACCGGGCAGCTGCCAGGACAATTTGTTTAATTTTAGTTTTCATGTTCGGTCTAATTCTCGTGTTCAGAGGTGTCTTCTGGTGTAAAAAGCGGCGTGTCGTCCTCGGAATCTATTTCTCTCATCTCATCTTCCTTTGAGTCCCCGTCTTCATCCAGAATGGCATCCAGCTCGACGTCATCATCCTCCAAGCGGAAATCATCCTCGCCCGGAACCGCTTCAATGTCATTATACTCAATCTCGAGCTTTTCTTCTGCCGCATCCTTAAAAAAAGCGATACTGCCTTCGTATAATTTCATGGCCATATCCTTTGCAGGAAAGAAACTTCGCCTTCTGAACAGGGTCAAAAAGGCATCTGCCCCCTCTTTGGATGCCTGGGTGATTTGAGCCAGGTCATATTCTTCTTCATGGAGGGGCATGACAACACCCGGATCCACTTCGCTGGACTCCAAAATTGTAAGAATATTGTCCTTCATATTCTTTTCAAACCTGATTTTCTGTCTCATTCAATATCTCCTGTATATTTATTAACCTAAAACTTCTTAATATAGCTCAACTGATCTTTCTGTCAATCATTAAAAAACATAAGTTAAGTGTTGACCTCACCGGGTCAAGGTGATATAAAAACCTGGTCAAATCGGGAGGAGTGGCCGAGCGGCTGAAGGCGGCGGTCTTGAAAACCGTTAAGTGTCAAAGCTTCGTGGGTTCGAATCCTACCTCCTCCGCCAAAAAATCGGAGAAATGGCCGAGTGGCTGAAGGCGCTCGCCTGCTAAGCGAGTATGGGTGTTGTTATCCATCGAGAGTTCGAATCTCTCTTTCTCCGCCATATACAAAGATTTCAAGGGTTAAAGACTTCGGTTTTTAGCCCTTTTTTCTTTTTCCACGTCCGTCCTTTTTCGTTTGGGGGAAGCGTTCCTTTTAAAACAGGACCACATACGTTGGCAGGTACACGATTCAACCATCACCGGCCCGGAGCCCTGAGAAGGGAAAAAACATTCAAGGGTTGTTTCAGCCCCTTCAGGATTACCGGTCCCAGGCCATAGGACGGCCACACCCCCTGGATCATTCGCTGGGTCTCTTCTCCGATAAGGATATCCCCTCCCTTGGCATGGTCGGAAAGCCGGGCGGCAATATTGGTGACCGATCCCGAGGCGGTATAGGTCATCCGGGTATCCAGGGAACCGGTAAAGCGTGTCATTCCCACCAGGGCTGACCCTGAATTGATGCCGATATTCACATCAATGGGATCCATGTCCTCTGCCAGGGATCTATTGATAGCCCGATTCCGTTCGGCAATTTCAAAGGCCGCCTTAACCGAATTTATGGCGTTGGTTCGTGCATCATGGTCCTTAAAAATAATCATAAGGGCGTCTCCGGCAGTTTCATTGATGTCCCCGTGGGACCTATGGATGGGATCCACAAAACTGGAAAACATTTTCTCTATAATCGCGTTGACCTCAGCCTCGGGACGGCTGAGGGAAAGGCTTGTATAGCCCTCCAGATCGAGGAAGAGGACGCTGATATCCTTACGCTCCTTTTCCCGGGTTAACAGGTCCGGATTTTTGCGGACCATATGCCGCACGGACTCAGGCACAAAGGGAGACAGGTTGACCAGCATCCGGCTGATGCGGATTTTTTCCTGGGTCATCTCCCATTGGCGTT